>CAYGBH010000218.1:0-7030 GCA_964348055.1 uncultured Pirellulales bacterium | reverse complement strand
CCTGATTTCAAAGATGACGGCGGCGTATCCGGTAAGGACAAGAAAGGCCGAGCCAAACAGTGGATGGACAATGGTGATACGGTCTTCTGGCCACTGCCGGAATCTGATATAAAGCAATAACTATATTCCATATAATTATGGAAAGCGAGAACGAAACAAAAAGCCAGCTTAATAAGTTGCCTGCCTGTGCAAAAGAATACATAAGTCAGGTCTTGGAGAAAATGCGTTATCGCCGCAAAGTTACGCAGGATGTGCAGGCCGAGTTAGCAGCGCATTTCGAGGATGAATTAAGAGACTATGCAACGGATGAGGAAAAAGAGCAGAAGGCCCAGCAGTTAATCGCCGAGTTCGGCGATGTCAAATTGCTTGCCGTTTTATTACGCCGAGCCAAGAAACGCTGCCGACCACTCTGGCGAAAAGCCCTTGTCCGCAGCTTTCAGGCGTTGGGAATTATCATCTTGTATTTTCTTATATGTTCTATTCCGCTTTTTATTGGTAAGCCCACGATAAGCGTCAACTATGTTGATTGGCTAAACGAGCTTGTCCAGTCCGGCAGGGCTGAGTCAGACAATGCAAGGCCGTATTATGAAAAAGCAACTCAACTCTACGTGAAGATGCCGGAGTGGCTGGCTAAAAACCCGATAAGATGGCAATATGATTTGAACGACGTAGAACTGAATTCTTTGTCGGATTGGCTTGAAGATAACCAAGGGGCTATTGAAGCGCTCAGGCAAGGCTCAAGACGCTCTGGCTACTGGAGTGAATACCATAGTGATGAGACTGAATTGAGCAAGGATCTGGTGGCTAATGCTATGGAAATTTTGCCGAAATTCAGACGTCTTGCCTTTACTATGCGATGGCAGATTTTATATGAGGCATATAACGGAGATATTGGAAAAGCTTTAAGTGACTGTGTTGCTCTTACAAAATTTGGCGGTCATTTACAAGGTAATGGTTTATTGATTGAGCAGTTAGTAGGAATTGCGATTGAAGGTATCGCCAATAGTGTGACTTTGGCATTATTGGACAGAGTTGCGGTTCCTGCTGATGTTTTGAAAAATACTCAGATAGAATTAAAAAAGCAATTCGACACGCAAAAGCCGGTTATCTCTATGGAAGCGGAAAAAGTGTTTTGGTATGACGCGATTCAACGGACATTTACCGATGATGGACAGGGTGGCGGCCGTATGCTGGCCCGTGGCATGGCCTACGTGGTAACAGATGATTGGAAGAAAAACCTGTGGAGATTTCTCAGCTTCAATCATCCCCGCAGGCAGGAGGTTGTGGCCAACGTTGATAAATATTTTGAACGATATGCTCAGATACTTGCTGAGACGCCGTTGCAGTTGAGCGATGAGACTATGGACGACAAGGTTTGGTACGAGGTTAATATATCACCTCTTATCTTGAAGCTCCAAACCCCCGCACATAATAGAATAAATCAGTTAGCCTGGCGGTTGAGGACAGGAAGAGAAGCTCTATTAACGGTTCTTGCAGTTCTATCCTATGAGAAAGAAAAAGGCCGGTATCCGACCAGTCTGGATGAACTGGTTGTGGCTGGATTCTTGAAAGAACTGCCGATAGACTCTTACAGCGATAAGCCATTGGTTTACAAAAAAACCGATGACAATTTCATCCTCTACAGTTTTGGTCCTGATTTCAAAGATGACGGCGGCGTATCCGGTAAGGACAAGAAAGGCCGAGCCAAACAGTGGATGGACAATGGTGATACGGTCTTCTGGCCACTGCCAAAAGTGCAAAGTGACTAAAGTGAGCTAAAGATTAAGGCTATCAGAGTATCAGGCTACCAGGTAGTGGGCATCAGGTTACCAGGACATCAGGCACGTCCCGAGCGCATCTGATGGCTTGGTTTTCCTGATATCCTGGTCTGCTGGTATCCAACATCCTGATTTCCTGATCTGCTGATATCCATACATCAGGCACTCCAAACTTTAGGTCACTCAGAACTTTCGAGCCGAAATCCTTGAAATTTTATTCGTCACGCCGTATCATATCCCACATAATGCTCAAACCGGTAGGGTGTGTCGTCCGCAAGGAGTCCTTATGGACGGCACTCCAGTCAAAAAACGTTTTTATAGGAGTTAACTATGAGTTCCGGAAGATGTCCTTTACATTGTGACGCCCATCAGAGGTGCACGCGACGTGATTTTTTGCGCGGCTCGACTGTATTGCTCGCCGTCCCGGCGCTGCTGAGCGGCTGTGCATCGCTACAGCAGCAGAGCGTGGTAACCAGGTTGATTCGCCCTTGCGGGCCGGCTGCGAAATACGTCCCGACTATCAAGGCAGCGTTCGTGCGGCGCAAAGAAGATTACGGTATGTGGTGGCCGGGCGCAATCTACGATGGCAAAGCTGCAAGGCGCAAGTACACCACGCAATTGGCCGAGACAGCCAGGGCGCTCGGCGTGGAATTCGATCTGCGTCCTGAACCTATCTATAGCCACTCCGAGGCCGACGCCTGGCTGGCCGAGGCCAAGGCCGCCAAGGCCGATGGCCTGATGGTTTTGCTACTGGACAGGCAACAGCACGCCTGGCCCACGGCCCACAAGGCCGTCGATACCGGCATCCCGACGGTCATCTTTTCACCCATCGGCACCTCGTTCACCACCAACACCATCGAACTGGCGGACAAGCCCGGCTGTGTTATTTACTCGACGGACGACTTCAGCCATGTGGCGTACGGTATGAAGATGCTCAAGGCCGGGCCCAAGATACGCCGCGCCCGCTGCATTGTGCTAAAGGGTAAGAAGCGATTCGAAGCATCGAGGGCCAAGGACCTGGGAATTACGTGGCGGTATGTGCCCGTGCAGACGTATCTCGACGAACACCGCGGCATGCCCGTCACCGACGAAGTCTTGGCTCTGGCGGAGCACTATCTGCGGCGGGCGCGCCGACGCACAGGAGCCACCCGCCAGGAGGTCATCAACGGCGCCAAAGGCTACTTTGCCGCTCGCAATATCCTCGAGCGTGAAGGAGGCGACGCCATTTCAATCGCCGGCTGCGTGGATATGGTAGTGGAGAGGCCGTGCATAGCCTGGTCGCGATTTAATGATGAGGGCATCCCCGCTGCTTGTGAGGGCGATGAAGGCGCCGCCGCATCGCTGCTGGTCGTCAATCACCTCTTCGACCGTCCTGGATTCATACAGGACCCTGTGGCCGATACCGCTTACCAGGCCGTCATCGGAGCGCACTGTGTTTGTGCGACGCGGCTGAACGGCTTCGACCAGCCGCCGGAACCGTTCGACCTAACGCATCACCACGGCAATCAGGATGCAACGGTACGCACTCTGTGGCGAAAAGGTCAGCGCGTCACCGCCGTTGACGTCCAGCCCGGCGAACGGACACGGATGCTCATCTCGGCCGGCACGGTGCTGGGCAATGTCGATGTACCGCCGGCCGGCGGATGCGTGGTCTCCGTCAGGGTCAAATTCGACGGCGACCAGGAAGTCCTCAGTTTCCCCGGCTTCCACCAGGTGTTCTTCTACGGTGACTACAAGCGACAGCTCGTAGAATTCTGCCGGCTGTTCAACTTCGAAGCCCAGGTCGTTTAGCGCTAAATCTATAGCAGGCAATTAAGAATGAAACCGACTAAATCATTCTGTTTGTCTTTGGCGTTTATATTTCTTGCTGTCGGATGCAAGAAAAAGCCGACTCCGACCACAACACCACTGCACCAAGCTGCGATGGCAGGTGACGCCCAGCGGGTACGATTTCTGATTTCGGGCGGTGCCAATGTAAGTGCAAAGAATATCATAGGTAGTACGCCACTGCACGACGCGGCTCAGCAGGGCCACAAGGATATTGTTGAATTGCTGGTAACTAAGGGGGCTGACGTTAACGCAAAGAACATAAGCGGAAGGACACCATTGCACTATGCAGCCAGTGCAGGGCATAAAGAACTGGCTGAACTGCTTCTGGCTAACGGTGCGGAGGTAAACGCACAGAGCGAAAGCGGGAGGACGCCTTTGCAAGGAGCCGTCCGAAGGGACCATAAAGACGTTATTGAGCTGCTCTTGTTCAACGGCGCTGATATCGAGATGAAGGATGAGGATGGCAATACACCATTATACGAGGCAATTCGTCGGCGCGACAGGGAAGTGGCTGAGCTTCTTATTTACAAAGGGGCCAAGGTTGACGAAATGGTCAAGAGTATTGTAAGAACCGGCTCAACACCACTGCATAGAGCTGCCAAGGCCGGCGATGTCAAGCTGGTACAATCGCTTATTTCAAACGGTACCGATGTAAACTTAAAGGATTGGAACCAGGGCGCAAATCCGCTGCACTATGCGGCTGAAAGCGGGCACAAGGAGGTCGTTGAGTTACTCCTTGCTGCTGGAGCCGAAATTGACGCAACGACGGTCACGTGGAACTACAAGACAGCGTTACATAGGGCAGCACGTGAGGGTCATAACGATGTAGTAAAACTGCTTATAGATAATGGTGCTGACGTGAATGCAAAGGATCGTTCTGGTTCGACACCTCTGCGTGAGGCGGCCGAGAAAGGCCACAGAAAAGTGGCGGAATTATTGATTGCCAAAGGTGCTGATATCACAATAGAAATAGCTGTACACCTTGGAGACTTGGAAAAAGTTAAAGGCCTTATTGAAAGTAGTGCCAACGTCGATTCTCGATTTTATTTTGGCAGAAGACCGCTGCACATAGCGGCATCCAAGGGCTATGTGGACATGGCAGATTTGCTTATTGACAAAGGTGCGAATGTAAATGCGAGGGCCTTGTTTGGTGAAGCTCCGCTGCACTTAGCGGCTTACCATGGCCACAAGCAAGTCGTTGAGCTACTCCTGGAGAAAGGCGCAGATGTTCATCTACGGAGCAGTATGTGGCGGGAAACCGCACTGCAGATGGCATCCCGTCAGGGCCACTTGGATGTAATGGATGTGTTAATTGCCAAAGGGGCCGACATCAATACAAGGGACCGCAGAGGCGCAACACTGCTGCACGAGGCAGTCGATAGGGGCAATCTGGATATGGCAGAGCTACTTATCTCCAAAGGAGCTGATGTCAATGCTAAAGACCGTCACGGTAAGACGCCATTGGAGTGGACACAAAGGCAGAGGAACGTAAGAAGGCATAGAGAAATCGTTGAGCTATTGCGCAAGCACGGGGCGAAAGAGCGATGACTTCGCCGGTGGGGCGGCAAGGATACAGTCTTTCAGCTGGTGTAGAAATGAAAGCTGAGCAGGCCGCTGTTTGGTAATTTGATTGCTCAGATTAAAGGCGTGTAAAAATAACCAGTAAAAAGAATTTGGATTAGCGTTGGCTTACAGTTCGCTGGGCTTTGCGCATACGGCGGCGGTTCTTTTCCGAAGGTTTTTCGTAGTAGGCCATGCGCTTCATATCTCTGATTAGACCCTCCTTTTCGCAGAGCTTCTTGAAACGTCGTATCATTTGCTGGACTGATTCGCCCGCCCGCGATTTAACTTTCAACATAAAAAAAGGCCCTTCCTCTACTCACAAAACTGTAAGCAGTCACAAAAAAACACTATATTTTTAGTTCGTCAAAAATCGTTCACTTCATTACATAAAAGCTAATTTTTATTCTAAAGCAGATTTGACACTTTTTCAAGTTAAAAAATGCATGCTGACAATTTTTGGCGCAAAATGGCATCTTCGCCCGATAAAACTTCGATATTGGCCCGAAAAAACCCAAAATATGACAAATTTTCAGGATTTCTTGAGAAATATGGGCAAATATGTTAAAATAGGGAGGCAATTTTGGAGGTGTATTTTAGTTGGAGAAATTGCGTCAGACGCTGAGAGTCAGAAAAGAGCGGGCCATTTTGGTGGCTGCTGTCCTCGGCGCCCTCGATGGCGGAGATAATTTAGCTGAACTTACGGCCTTGGCTGAGAGTGCCGGGGCGGTGGTCGTGGACAGGTTTCAGCAGAAAATTCGTGACATAAAGCCCTCCACATACATCGGCAAAGGCAAGGCTGAGCAGCTTGCCGGCAGAGTTAAGCGATTCAAAGCCGATGTCGTGATATTCGATAACGACCTTTCACCGGGTCAGATTCGCGAGCTTGAGAAAATTATCGAAGCCAAAGTTCTCGACCGCAGCGAGCTGATTCTGGACATATTTGCCACCAGAGCAAAGACCAAACAGGCCAAGCTGCAGGTCGAATTAGCGCAGCTGGAATATACATATCCCCGGCTGACCCGGATGTGGTCTCACCTCGACAGCGTGGCAGGGGCAGGCGGAGCGACCGCTGCAGGTGTGGTCGGCGGTATAGGCACCAGAGGCCCCGGCGAACAGCAACTGGAAATCGACCGTCGATTGGTCAGCAGGCGAATCACAGAACTAAAACGCGAACTTGCAATTATCGATAAGCGCAGGATTCGCGAGATTAACGGACGAGAGGGACTGTTCAAAATCTGCCTGGTCGGCTATACCAATGCAGGCAAAAGTACGCTCTTGAACACCCTTACCGATGCGGGCGTTGTTGTCGAGGACAGACTCTTTGCAACGCTGGACACGCGAACAAGAAGATGGTCGCCAGCCAAAGGCGTAGAGGTGCTCATCAGCGACACCGTCGGTTTTATAAAGGCTCTGCCGCATCAATTGGTCGCCTCGTTCAAGGCAACGCTCGAAGAGGCTGTCAACGCTGACCTGCTCCTGCACATCATAGATGTGTCGAATCCAGACACACTAAAGCAGATTGAATCTGTAAACAGGGTTTTAGCGGAGATCGGCTGCGGCGAACGACCAATTTTAGAGGTGTTTAACAAAGTCGATATCGTTAAAGAAATCGGCGAACTCGAAATGCTGCAAACGCTCTTTCCCGATGCGGTGGCCATTTCAGCCAAGACCGGTTTCGGCTTGCAGCACCTGAACGAGGCGGTCTGTGCAAAATACAAAGGTGCTGAGCTGCTGCTTCGGGTCAGCTCCAGCCAGTCGAACGGCAAGGTCCAGAGTTTCCTGCGTGCGCACGGCCAGATATTGAACGAGCAATACTTAGATAGCTCCGTTCTTATTGACACAAAACTTGGCCGAAACCA
>CAYGBH010000217.1:0-7033 GCA_964348055.1 uncultured Pirellulales bacterium | reverse complement strand
GCCGGTTTTAATTGTTTTTTTCCTGCACCTGTGTTTGCCTCGACACAGGTGACAGATTATGGCCGAAAGATACAGCGGACTGTTAAACAGTGGACCGGTATGCCGGTAACTATAGGTATAGCCCGAACAAAAACTCTGGCGAAGATAGCCAATAGAACCGCCAAAAGATCTGCCTGCACCTGTGTTTGCCTCGACACAGGTGGCGCAGGCACAGGTGCTAAGGCAAACGGTGTGTTGGACCTGACTGATTCTCCTTATCTGAATAAGGTTCTGGCCGAGACTCCGGTAGAGAAAGTATGGACGGTAGGGATCAAAACAGCCCTGAAATTAAAAGGCGCAGGCATCAAGACCGCTCTTGCCCTTCGGGATGTGGATGTTAGCTGGGTTAGACAGAAATTCGGGGTGGTAGGAGTAAGAACTGTTTATGAGTTACGCGGTATTAGCTGTTATCCGTTAGAGCAAAATCCACCTGTTAAAAAATCGATTACGGTATCACGTATGTTTGGCAAGCCCGTAGAATCGATCGAAGAGTTAAAAGAAGCCATTGCAAGTTACGCATCAAGGGCAGGGGAGAAGTTAAGAGAACAGGGTTTAGCTGCCGGCGTAATGACGGTTTATGTAACGACCAGCCGTTTTATCGAGAATAGATATTTCAACTCTCATACTGTTGAGTTTGCTGTTGCTACCAGCGATACGATAGAGTTGATTCGCAGCGCCTGCCGATGTATTGACAGGTTATATCGTAAGGGCTGTGCGTTTAAGAAATGCGGGATTATATTCAACGGTCTTGTGCCCGAAAACCAGATTCAAAAGGGCCTGTTCGATAACGTTGACAGATTAAAGTCTCAACGGCTGATGAGGGTGATAGATACTATAAATACGAGATTAAACAGCCCGTTACAGTGGGCAGCGGAAGGTTTGGGACAATCGTGGAAGGTCAGATTCAAAAGACGTTCCAATCGATATACAACCTGCTGGGATGAACTTCCTGAAGTAGCTTAGGGTGATGGGCGAAATCTCTGCAGCTTGGCAATTGCAGACCGGAAGCCCAGCCGGGTGTTGTTTCACGGATTTTGATATGGGGGATAAATCCTATTTATATAACCATCGAGCAGGGGGCAGCTTTGTTTCTCTCGGTAGTTCAGCCTCCACCCAATACGATTATATACCCAGCCTGCCTTGTGTTCGTAGCTGAGCCTCTTCGCAGAGTACCAGACGGCGAGGGCTAAATAATCCCGGCTTGGATAAAAATCCCTTCAATAAAGCAGGGCTAATTATTTAAAGTATTGACAAAGGCTGAGGCAACGGTCAAACTTGTATGTCAGAAGATAGAAAACAGAAGTCGGAAGACAGAAGTTGCGGTCTTCTTTTGCTGCCGCCTGTTTCCTGAGAAGGATTTACTTATATACCGGTTACGGACATTATCTTTTTGGGGAAATTTTTAATACCGTTTTTTGGAGGACAAATCATGAAACTGGATGTTAGTCGTGTTGACGTGTGGGCGGCCAGTATTAAGGACCGGCCCGGCGGATTAGCTGTGAAACTTGACGCTCTTGCCCAGGCGGGCGCTGATCTTGAATTTGCTATCGCCCGCCGTGAGTCCAAAAAGCCCGGCACAGGCGTGGTATTTGTAACGCCTATTAAGGGTGCCAAGCAAATAAGGGCGGCCAAGAAAGCCGGGTTCAAAAAAACCAAGTCGCTACAGGGAATTCGCATTGCCGCCGCCGATAAACCGGGTCTCGGTGCCCAACTGACGGAGCGACTGGCCGATGCCGGCATCAACCTTCGGGGCCTCTCCGCTGCCAGCATTGGCAAACGTGCAATAATGCATCTGGCTTTTGATTCCGCCGCCGATGTTAACAAGGCTATGCGCCTGCTCAAGTGAATCTGCAGGTAAAATACCGCTCCCTTACGGTCACGGCTCTGTTTTAAGAAATGGCCGCGGCTCTACATTACTCCTCGAGTGGGAAAATCTCGGCGAGTATCTGTGAAAGCCGTTGGACTGCCTCGCTCGCCTGTGGGGATATGGATTGGCCCAGTTGGGTTTGTGCGGGTTGAATCCCAACAAAATATACGTTAACCTTGATATCCTGACAGACCAAATCGATAAATAACCGCGGTGAGAGCGTATGTGTCGAAAGAGCGTACGAGTTTAGCCGTTCAGGCTCGAACATTCTTATTGTTCCAGCTGGGGCTCCGAAGTCGATGGCATCAATAACAAGCAGATTCTGTGGAGCTTTTTTTATAATCGGCTGGATATAATTCTCCGGCACAGTACCGGCGTCTATCAGCTCGGCACTGGTTTTTCCGGCGAGCTGCTCGCAAACAAGCGGTCCAACTCCATCATCACCTTTTAATACGTTTCCGATTCCGACAATAACCGTTGCGGAATTGCGCAATTTATTTAGCTGCTGGCGGAGTTGTTGGTTGGTACCCATAGAGTTCTCTTTGTGCGTGGCGCGTATCGCATACAATACACATAATACCGCGGACGCAATACGATGCGGAATTTTAAAGCCGGATGTTCAGCTCGCATTTGCACTTAGGACACAGGATTCGCATAAAATCGCCGGTTAGGGCAACTTTATCCTTCTGCGTGTGCTCGCGAATATCCTGCGGCTCGGTAAGCAGTTCGCCGCTTTTGGCAATCAATAGGGAAGGGTTTGTATAAGCCAATGGGCCGAGCTTTTCATAAAGCCAGACCAGATGCTTTTTGGTACCTATTAACGCACCACATTTTTCACATAGCTGAAGCTCAAATTCGTGAGTCTCAACCATAGCTTCTTTATCTAAACCAGCCAGGTCCCACTCGTTTGAGAGCTTTATGCCTTTTTCGGTTGTACAATTAGCTTCACAGTTGCCGCAGAAGATACAGGTATAGTGTCGATGGGTAATTCTTCTGACCGGTGGGTCAGCTTCGAGGTCATCGACTTGGCTTAAGCATTCCGGGGAGGGACAAACGTTTACACACGCACCGCAGCCGATGCAGTCATCGAGGTCAAATTCCGGTTTGCCTCTGTACTTTTCCGGCACTACGCAAGGCACAGCGGGAAACCGAGTGGTAAACCGCGGTGAAAAGACCGCTGTAACGGCTTCTTTTAATTCTCTTAACTTAGGCAAACGCAATTTTAAACTCCCATTAGTAATTGATTATCGATTATTGGTGTGGCATTTATTTTTCTTCTATCACTTATCAATTCCTTCTGCGTATTTGTCAACGACGCTGTTTTCCCACAGTACCACACCGGAGGCATAAGCGCCTTTAGCGATTGCGTGTGCAGCTGTAGGTGAAGTTATCAATATAAAAACAGCGCAGATTATCGCCTTTGCGCTTGTGGGTCCCGAAGCGCTGACTAAGGCAACACCAACTAAAAGCAAAATGGTGCCGAGAGTTACACATTTCGTTGAGGCCTGCAGACGGTTGTAAACATCGGGAAAACGGACCAGCCCTATACAGCCGAATACATCGAACAAAATTCCAATAATTATAAGTATGTATCCTATTGTTTCAGTCATCGAAACTTCTGCCCTCCAAAAACTTTGCTAATGCTATAGTTCCTATAAAGCTCAGCAGTGCCCAGGCAAGAGCGACGTTAAGATAAAAGTCCTTGCCGGTAGCCAGTCCGATGATGGCACAGAAACCTACAATAACGATACCCAAAATATCGATAGCCACGGTTCTATCTGGAGCGCTTGGGCCACGGCCTATTCGGTACAGGCACAAGAAACAACATAGGCATAAGCCAATATAGAATAACGTTATCATGGCCACCTCTTTCTATTCAAAAATCTTTTTCAAGAACCACTCAAATCTTTGAGCGATAAATTTCGTTGCTTGCTCCACATCGTCGGATTTCACATTAATCCAGTGTATATACAGATAGCCATCGTCAGTCAAGTCCACCGTCAAGGTGCCCGGCGTAAGAGTAATGGAATTTGCCAATGCGGTAATGCCGGATTGCGTTTTTAGAATTGTTTTTATTTTTACGATACCGGGCTTTATCGGCATTTTAGGATGCAGGGCGCGATAGACGACATCCAGATTAGCCCTTATTACATAGTAGAAGAATACCGGCACATAAACCAAAAGCCAAAACAACCGCACCGGGGAAATAAATACGCTGTATTCTTTGGGCAGTACCTCGTGGAATAGAACCGCAACAATGACGGAAGCTATCAAGCCCGCGATTACGACCTGGACATCAATCTTGCCATCAGCAAACGGCCAGGTCAGCAGGATCCAAATAATAAAAGCCAAAATAAAATAAATCACTCGTCTCATACGATCACACCCTTACTATCACATCTTCATTACAATAGCAGCGTATTCGAGTCCATCAGTCAAGACCTTAACAGCGGGCTCAAGAATGCTCTGCTTTAAGCCGGGGACCAGCACGAGCAGCCCCATAAGCGCACATAAACAGGCCAGGAATACCATTGCAACGAGCATAGAGCCCCTGTTCTCCTTTATTTGCTGGAGATTCTCCGGCAGCTCGCCAAGGAAAACATACCGCTGAACCTTCAAATACATAATTAAAGTACACAAACTTACGAAAACGATTATTGCTGCGACCCAATAAAAGCCCGCCTGTACTGCCGCGACCACCAGAATTAACTTGCTCCAGAACCCGCTGAAAGGTGGAATTCCGACAATGGATGCTGAGGCGATGGTGCAGGTTGTGCGCGTGATGGGTAATTTTTCTGCGAGTCCTCCCATCTCTTTTAGCTGTCTTGTGCCGGTTGACATCTGGACCGAGCCGCTGGTCAAGAACAATAGAGATTTGTAAACAGCGTGGTTGACAAGGTGAAACAGCCCGCCGAGGATAGCCAGTGAGGCCCAGGGTAAATTGTTATATTTAGCGATGATAAGTCCACCGAGGCCGATACCGAGCATCACATAGCCTATCTGACTGATGCTCGAATATGCCAGGAGCCGCTTGAAGTCCCACTGTCCTATTGCCAAAAACGCTCCGGCAACCATACTCAAAAGACCGAGTACGACCAAGAGCCAGCCGATTGAGACTGAAACGCCAAAAACATTGAAAACCACACGAACAAGGGCATAGATGCCGAGGGTTTTTATGAGGATGCCAGACAGCATTGCAGAAATCGGAGCGGGG
The DNA here is from genome assembly GCA_964348055.1 of uncultured Pirellulales bacterium. Taxonomy (GTDB): domain Bacteria; phylum Planctomycetota; class Phycisphaerae; order Sedimentisphaerales; family Anaerobacaceae; genus JAUXAL01. The sequence goes on along the minus strand of CAYGBH010000217.1, from coordinate 1,913 downwards.
GCCGATGGGTGCGCATCAGGCAGCCAGGCGTGGAAAGGCACCAGAGCGGCTTTCAGGCCGAATCCGACAACAAACAAAGCTAAAGCAAAAGTAAGGCCAGCATTTAGACCCGAGCTTTGGATAGCGTCTGATACGTAGGCCATATTAAGCGTGCCGGTGTTACCGTAAACCAGAGCAACGGCAAAAAGGATAAATACAGAACCAATACTGCCCAAAACCATATACTTAAAGGATGCCTCGAGTTCTTCGTGCTCACAGCCGAAGCCGACCAGCGCATAGGAGGCGAGTGAGGCAATTTCCAAAAAGACAAACACATTGAAGATGTCACCTGAAAGTGCGACACCGTTCATACCTGCAACCATAAGCAGAAACAGGCTCAAGTATTTCGATTTGGCGGTGTATTGTTCCATATACCTGGCGCTAAAGAGCATCGCAGCGGCGCTGACAACACTAATAGCCAAAAGTACGAGTGAACTTAAACCGTCAAGGACAAGATTAATTCCAAGCGGAATAGACCACTTGCCTATTTCATAAACGCCGGATTGACCAATAGAGGCAACGGCCAATACAAGCAGTGAAATGGTTGCAAGGTTGGCCAAGACCGTTGCAGCATCTTTGCCCTTCTTACCGAAAACTGGAAGCACAAATGCCGTCACCAAAGGGATAGCAATGAAAACAGGCAGCGGAACGCTCATCCTTTTAGTCTCCTTATTTGAGTAATGTCAAAGGTGCCGTATTTTTCGTAAGTTCTAATGCATATTGAAATCATCAGGGCTAAAGAACCTAAACTAATAACGATCGCGGTAAGTACGAGGGCCTGAGGCAGCGGGTCAACGGAGCTGTTCAGAAAGCCGGCAGTGATTTGTCCTGTTCCTGCTTCGCGCTGGCCCTGGTCGATTATCGGCGCTACTCCCCCGAAGCGGTACCCCAGCATAATCAGGAAAAGATTGACGGCATATTCCATAACCATTATGCCGATCACAATCTTAACCATATTCTTTTTGACGACGGCACAGTACAGCCCAATCATAAACAGTAAAAAGCACAGTGCATAAGGCATTGGTCTTACTCCTCTTTCTTACCTGACATATCGGGCCTGAACATCGAAAGAACAAGAATTACCAGAAATAGTGACGCACCGACCTTCAGGCCAATAGCGATATTCGACAATGGGATGGTACCGGCGCTCAAAAGCTCCAACGGTTGGCCATATTTCTCAACCAAGAAGTTGAAAAAGAAAATACCACCAAAGGCAAACCCCAAGACTGCTATCAGGGCAAACATAAATGCTCCCAGACAATCGAGCTTTGAGGCGACCGGCAGAGGCAGATTTTTTTCCACGAATTCTCTACCGAACGCCAGCATAAGCAGTACATAGCAGGAAGCCAAAATCACACCGCCGGCAAAGCCGCCGCCCGGAGTAAGATGGCCGAAAAGAATAATATAAATACCGAACAGAAAAATGAGCACCTTGACCCAACTACTGATGGTCTTTACTATGATTGTCATGCCTTTCATTACTCAGCGTCCTCCAGCAGCTTCTTAGTCTTTTTTCGCAAGATAACGGTTGCCCCGATGATTGAGGTAAACAATACAGTTGCCTCGCCGAGCGTATCGTAAGCACGGAAATCCAAGATGACCGAGGCCACGAGATTTGCCGCTCCTGTTTCACCAAGACCCGTTGCTGTGTAGGTCGAGGTTACCTGATTTGGGTCGCGGTCGGGTGTTATGTAGGTCTTCATAGGTGAGTCGTCCGGAGCCTTGGTAAAGGCCGGTGTACCAAAATCGGGTAAGCTGTCAAGAAGCTTTATGCCCGCCAGAAAAATTGCGAAGACAATTACCACCGAAACTACCACCCCGAAAAATTCCCTGTCGCCGCTGATAAAGGTTAACTCGCGAGACAGGCAGGCACG
>CAYGBH010000216.1:0-7056 GCA_964348055.1 uncultured Pirellulales bacterium | reverse complement strand
AAGATGACCGGTGTTAGCATCCGACTCGTAAGCGATATGACTCACCAGTTCTTATCATCAAATCTTCTGAGGTTTGCATCTTTTTCAAGCACGCCTAACGTAATAATCGCAAACGTGAAAACGCTTGTGCCCGGCTCTAAGTGCCCCCCCAACGCTTTTTCGTCGTCTGAAAATATAATATGTGCGTGAACTCTGCCATCAATCACATAGCCGTTCACATTTAGCAGATCTTGAGGCCCCTCGGCCTTGAAAAATACGTTCTTCGTAGGAAAGGTGGTGTTGTCGACAGCATGGACATGATAACTTGTCAATGAACCGGCGCCGCTTAAGATAACCGCGTTGTTGATTCGCTCCTTCTTTACTGCTTTGTTCAAACCGTCAAGCAAATCCGTGCCGCGTTTGAGTCGCGCAACGACGATTCTTTTGAAATTGCCGCTGATGGTATGAACCGCCGGCGCCGATGGGCCCAGATATGATTTGTTTTTTATGCTCGGTCCCATACCACCACCGTTATCCTCGAGTAGGGTGTGGCAGCCTGAAAAATATAGAGCCATCATGACAGATACTAATAGAAAAAAACCTGTTGCTTTCATGGTATCTCCTGCAAAATCGAATTCTGCATTTTTCCTGCTGGCTAAAAAAGTTCTGTCCTGCATTTATGCTTTTGTTGTAGAGTCAACTTTTGTAGAAGCCGGGACCAGCTATATCAACGCAATACCCGACCCATTATAATACCAAGTTTGTCGGCCGGACGCAATACGCCGATTCGCTTGTTGGCGTGTGGACGGGGTTATTCGGGCCGACAGCGACTGACGGATGGCGCAATTCCTTCAGAACCGTGTCTCGGGCTTCACACCTCGCTGAACCCTTAGGAAGTCCTCGAGTTCGCCGTTTTGCCTGACGAACTGGCCGGGTTTAGTGAATATCTTTGGAGTAACCCATCGCCAGTGCTCAGCGTGGCCATCGGCGAAAGAGAAGTTGCAACCCTGCGAATGCCGGTCGGCTGGAAGATCCCACCACCGCGGCTCCTTGGTGAACTTCCAACCCTGGGGCGGGATACCGAAAAGGGAATCGAGGATGCCATCCTCATGGACACCAACAAAGAAGAGCAGCTCCGATGGCGATGGATCGTCTATATCGGATACCTTGGTGAAACTCGGGGGGTAGATGAACGTTTCGTCGGAATATGGCGAGCCATTGATGGATTGGCTCAGGTTGTAGCTACGCGTCCGCCGAATATGCAGGACTTTGCCTCTGGCCGTTTGCACCCACGACTTGTCGGAAGGACACCGATAGATGGCGGTTGATGTGTTGTAAGGAAAGAGCAGGCCGCGTTCGATATTCTCGGTGGTGGTATCGAAGGGCGCCAGCCCGGGACACCATGTCAGTTTGTTGCTGAAGCCGTGCGATGGTCCTTGGGTGTTAATGTCATAAACGAATCGGTTAGGCAGTAGGAAGTTGTCGTTGTCCAGCGAATAGAGTTTTGCACAGACCTGAAGCTGCTTGAGGTTGTTCATGCAGACCACTTCTTCAGCCTTTGCCTTGGCTCGAGAAAGCGCCGGCAGTAAGATTGCAGCGAGAAGCGTGATAATCGCGATGACGGCCAGGAGCTCGACCAACGTAAAGGCCGAGCGATACCATCCGACCAACGAGCCGGCAGCCGTGCTATCTATCGAGTCCGAGATCTCGTCGAACACAATTAGTATCTGAGTTCGATGTCGCATCCTGCACCCAATACCCAATCTTTAATCTCAGAGTACATCATAACACATTGCAGGTGTAATTCAAGCAAATTTTTTTAGGGTAAGGTAAGTGGTAAGAGATATCTATAAGGCGGGTTATTCCGTCCTGCTCCCAATCGAGATCAGATATGAATATGTTCGCAGGTACATCTTACCACCGGCAGCGGCAGGGGTGGCCTGGCTCTTTTCACCTAATGAATTGACCGCCAACAGCTTGTAGGTTATGGCCGCCTTAATAACGACAATGTTGACCGATTCTGCTTACGCACTGGATTCAACATCGACTAAGCCTTCATTGGTCGCCACCGCATAGGAACAGACAAGATCACCGGTTATATTGTTCATCGTTTCAAACATATCCAGGATGGGGTTGATTCCCAGCGCCAGGGCCACAATCACCGCGACCTGTTGACCACTTAGGCCCATGGTTTCCAGGATGATGAACAGAAGCATCAAGCTGCCGCCTGGCACCCCCCCGGCTCCGATTGAAGAAAGCACCGTGGTAATCACCAGTAGCGTGAGAGAACCGAGAGTCAATTCAATGCCGAACATGTTGGCGGCCAGCACAGCAAACATGGGCAGGTGCACGCAAACGCCGTCCATATTAACTGTTGCTCCGAGCGGCAACGAAAAACTGGCCAGCTCGTTACGAATCTTCAGCTCCTCTTCGGCTGTCTTGATCGAAACCGGCAGAGTCGCCGCACTACTGCGGGTGATAAAGGCCATAATCATCGGCTCTTTTATTCGTTTCAAAACGCCCAGAGGATTTTGCCGCGTGACGACCCACAGCAGGAGCGGGTAGACGACAAAAACCATCGTGATGATACCGAGCACCACGCCGACCGTCACACTGACATAAGGTCCCACAATAGAGGGACCATACAAGGCGAAATTGACAATCGTCAGTGCCAGCACCCCAATTGGTGAATACTCGAGTATCCAATCCACCAATTTAAACATCGCGTCGCGGCAGGCCTCCAGCAGACTGCCCAGCATTTCCAGGCGTGATACACGCTGCTCGCCGCCGGCCTCAATCAATACACGCATCGCCAGGCCAAACATGATGGCGAATACGATAATGGGCAGGAAGTTCCCCGTGGCCAAGGCCTCAAACGGGTTACGAAACAGGTTCAACAACAATTGCGACAGCGTCCCTTCCGCAGAGGCTTCCCGGGCCAGCTCATCAGCTTGCTCCCCCTTGATGCCTACCAGTTCCTGCCATGCATCCAGGTCCGCTCCCGCCCCCGGACTGATTGCCAGTGCCAGAGACGTGCCCAATACAGCAGCCACAAGTGAACAAAACAGGTACCACAGGATGGTCTTGAGCCCGATACGTCCAAACCGGCTGATTGCTAAACTGGACGCGCCCACCACTAACGAGAAGAAGATGATCGGCACAACAATCATTTTGAGCATGTGCACGAATACCTGGCCGAAGGGAGAGATATAAGGAATGACTTTCTCCAAAGCCGTTGTACCTGTTACCTCGGTTCCTCCCGTCCGTTGGGACAGATACCACAATATGCCTCCGACCAATGAACCGACCACAAAAGAGACAATGATCCGAAGAATCAGCGGAGTCTTGAAATACCACCGTAGAAATCGTTTCATGCAGAGCTACGTCCCTTCATTTTTGCGGCTAATAAGGCCAATTGCACATTTTTCTCCAGTAACAGCGACCATTACTATGAATCCGGCTGTTAACGGTCGTAACGGACTTTCTCTGTCCAACTGTATCTGACTATGTTCCTAAACGTTTCTTTCATTAGAATAGCAAATCTGCTTGAGGGACACAACTATAGTTTTCCATAGAGTGTGTGTCCCATTTAATTTCCTCGGCCATGCCGAGACAAGCAGGCTCCGATCGAAAATTGCATATGCAAAGTGGGCGTGGTATACTATCGAAGATGAGGCTCAGTGACGTAGCTGAGCAGGTATGAACGGGAATTTCCAGATTTTGAAAGGAGCTGACCAATGAAAACAGTACTCGGTACCGCGTTACTTTTGAATGTGATTATTACTGGGCTGCCTCTCTTGGGACAGCATTTTCCTGCGGTTTCAGAGAATCAACGTATAGAAATGCTACAGCATCCAAATGACAGGCCGGTCCGGATGGTACTTGATACCGACACCTATAACGAGATTGATGATCAATTTGCCCTCGTCTATGCATTAATCTCACCCGAGCTGGACGTCAAAGCAGTTTATGCCGCTCCTTTCAAGAATAGCAGGTCAACCGGGCCGGGAGACGGCATGGAAAAGAGCTATGAAGAAATCTTAAGAATCCTGCATAAACTCGGCAGGTCTTCAGAGGATTTCGCCTTCAAGGGCAGTTCAAGTTACCTGACCGACCTACGAAATCCGGAAAGGAGTCCGGCCGCGATGGATTTGGTCAAAAGGGCAAAGAAAAGCAGTCCCCAAGACCCTCTCTATGTAGTAGCTGTGGGGGCAATTACAAATGTCAGCAATGCTATTCTGATTGACCCCTCCATAATTAAAAACATCGTGGTTGTATGGCTGGGCGGGAACGGCCACAATTGGCCACATCAAAGAGAATTCAACTTCAGGCAGGATTTGAATGCTTCCAGAGTCATCTTTGATTGCGGAGTGCCTTTTGTGCAACTACCGTGTACTCCTGTTGTTACCCATTTTAGGACCACCGTACCTGAAATGGAGCGATACGTAGGGGGCGGGGGGGCGATTGGCGATTACTTACTCGAGATTTTTAAGCGATACAGAAAAGATCATTTTGCATGGTCCAAGGTACTATGGGATATGACAGCAGTTGCCTGGATTATTAACGACAAATGGCTACCCTCTGATCTTGTACACAGCCCGATAGTGACCGACAACTATACTTTTAGTTTTGATCAATCCAGGCATCTGATTAGAGCTGTGAATTTCGTTCACAGGGACCCGATATTCAGAGATTTCTTCACGAAATTGGAGAAACAGTCAAGAAGGTAGTCTTATTGTCCATAAGCATGCTAAGCTACTGTTACAAAGTTTTTAGACCATCGTTCCTTCTGCCCGTCTTGTCGAGGTTTCAATAATCAATTATTCCGATAGCTCAACAAACATCAGTTCGTCAATCCACAGGACTCCTTATGGTGGTACGCATATGAATATGTGTGCTTCAGGCCGCAAGAAGGTCGCGAAAAAGAGCAAGAAATGATAGAAGTCTTGGGTGAATTTGGTAAAATGGCTTAGCGTAAGGTTCTGTAATGTTGCTAAGTGACCTAATGGGAGGTTCTGGCTTATGAAGGAAATGATGATGAAAAGACGCGATTTTCTTTTGCAATCGATTGAGGCCTCACTCCTGGCGTACTTGCCCGGCTGCCTGATTGTGGCTGCTAAAAGCGGCGCTGGGACGGAACAGGAATCTGGCCGGTCTGCTGCCCTCAATCCGGTCTCGAAATACGTCGAGTCTTACGTCCCGCCCAAGGGCGGTCTCGACTCGGCGCGCCGCCAGACCATAACGTTCGATGTGGTTGGCTGGAGAACCGACAAAGGCCGACAGAAAGTCTCGACACCAGTTTTGGGAGAGATCGCTGTGAGCCGAAATCCGTTGCGAGATGCCATAGTATACGAGGTAACGCAGCATCTCGGCAAACAGGAGACAATGGCCGGCCTCTTTCGTTGCCGGATGGACCGGTGGCATTCCCTGGAAGAATGGGAGTTTGAATACTCGCTGAGCGCTGACCAAGAGAGTATTGCAAGGCTGGCACGGACGCGGCAATCGGGCAAACGGGAGGGCGAAAACGTTGTGATACGCACAAACGGTGCCGAAAACGTTTTCGCGTGTCCCGCGCCGCTGCTGTGCCAATGGGGCATGCTGGATACAGCTTGGCGAATGCGGGAATTCTGCGATGCAGGCAGCGAATTCACGCTGCTTCATGAACCCTCAGGTCTCCGCCCTCGTCAAAGGTTCCGGGAGGACCGCCGAGTTGCTCTGCCGCAGGGGGACAGTGCCCCCATCCGGACGTTTCTGCAGACCGGAGACGGTACGGTGCCCACTCACTGGATCGTGGATTCGCGGGGACGCCCACTCTTCGTCACCGCCTTTCTCATGTCCTGGGCGATGAAAGCTATCAGTTGAAGGAGATGCTTATGCCCTCTAATACTTCTGCTCCAAACATTGTTTTCGTCCACGTAGACCAATTACACCACCGGGCTATCTCAGCCTACGGCGCCCAGCACGTACGGACGCCTAACATCGACCGCCTCGTTGCCGAAGGAACTTCGTTTATGCTGTCCTATTCGGCCAATCCCGTCTGCTGTCCGGCGCGGGCGAGTTGGTATACCGGACGCGTGTCCAGCGAGCACGGGGTTGTCCAGAATCAAAAGCCGCTTCTGGAGTCTGTGCCTGATCTCGGGCAGTGGATGGGCTCGCGAGGCTATGCGTGCTATTATGTGGGCAAATGGCACATTCCCAATCGACGCGTCAACCGCAGCTTCACCGATCTGCCGGGAGGTCATGGTCACGGCGAGCAGGGAGACGCAGGCGTCGCTAGCACGGCCGTCGGTTTTCTCCACAACTATAGCGGGAATCGACCGTTCTTTCTGAACGTCGGATTCTTGAATCCGCACGACTGCTGCTATCTCACCTTCGCTCCGAAAAACCCGAGTATCAAGTTCGGCAGCGCAGACCTTTTGCATGAGGAACTGCCTCCAGCGCCGGTCAGCTTCGATACGGATGCGGGAATGACCAGCAGGGAAGGAGGCCGGTGGGACACGACGAAGGTCCGTCTCTACAATTACTATTATTACCGCATGGTGGAGATGGTTGACGCTGAGGTCGGGCGAGTCTACGACGCGCTGCGGCATTGTCGGTACGCAGAGAACACGCTGTTTATCTTCACATCGGATCACGGTGAGATGCTCGGACACAACAATCGCTTCAAAAAGGGAGTGCTTTATGATTCTGCGCTTCGGGTACCGCTGGTATGTGTGTTCCCAGGGCCGGTTATGTCCGGGCAGCGCGACAGTAACCACCTGATTTCCGGAGTGGATATTCCCGCCACAATTCTTGATTATGCCGGTGTCGAACCGATGCCGGGGATGACGGTCGCCAGGAGCTTGCGGCCGCTACTGGAGGGGACGGACGTGGAATGGCGCCAGTACATAGTGTCGGAATCGTATTCGGGTGGTCCGAGGCGTGCGGTTTGTACGAAGGACTTCAAAGCGGTTCTTTATCAGAACGGAAGCAAGCGTCTTTACGACATGAAGAACGACCCCCTGGAAATGCGGGACCTGGCTGGCGACCCGGGATACGCCGAAACGCTCCGCGAGGCTCGCGCGCTCCACAACGAGT
>CAYGBH010000215.1:0-7068 GCA_964348055.1 uncultured Pirellulales bacterium | reverse complement strand
CACTCACAAGAATCGAGTATCCAGTATCCACCATTGGGCGTCCTGTGGAGAGAATCCAGTTATTTACGTGCCAAAAGGGGGCTCTACAATTGTAGAGAATCCTCTACAAATCGGACAAAATATGCAAAACAAAGCCAAAGTTAAAATAGGTAAGATGAACATAAGCATAGCAGTAATAAAGGATTATGACAAAAACAACAAACAACCAGCAACGAACGTTATTCAAAACAAAGCCAAACAAAGCCAATTTTAGAGACAATGGGTGTAAACTTTTGCCCTCCAGGCATCCGGAGAGTATAATACGGCTTTGGGATTCATCCCGTCCCATCTTCGACGGGCGGGATTCAAGAAAGACTTGGAGGTTATAGAGAAAACTATGTGTCCGGAGGTTTTATGATGAAGGATGTTAAAATTAACCGCCGTAAGTTCTTAAGAGGGGCAACCGCCACTGCTGTGGGGGCCATAAGTTTCCCTTATTTTGTCCCTTCGTCGGCTTTAGGTAGGGCCGGCAGTGTGGCCGCAGGCAGCCGGATTACTATGGGCTCCATCGGAGTCGGCGGCATGGGTACGAATAATATGAGGGCGTTCCTGAGTCAGCCCGACGTGCAGATTGTTGCCGTCTGCGATGTAGTAAAATCCAGTAATGAGTACGGCCACTGGTATAAGAAAGGGTGGCAGGGCGCATGGTTTGGACGCGAACCCGCCCAAAAAATAGTTGAAGACCATTACGCTTGGAAGACTCAATCCGGCCAGTACAAAGGTTGTGATGCCTACAATGATTTTCGCAACATAATTGCACGAGATGACATTGACGCTGTTTGCATAACTACGCCCGACCACTGGCATGTGATTCCGGTGGTAATGGCCGCCGCGTCCGGCAAGCACATCTACTGTGAGAAGCCCTTGAGTCTAACGGTCGCAGAAGGCCGGGTCATGGTTGAAGAGGTTCGGCGATACAGCGTCGTTTTCCAAACGGGGACACAGCGGCGGTCGAGCCAGCAATTCCGGTTCATCTGTGAATTGATACGCAATGGGCGAATTGGCCGGCTCAAGAGGGCGATCACAACCATAGGACCAAACAACAAAGTGGCTCCTGGTAAAGACTGGCAGCCTATGCCTGTGCCGGATTGGCTGGATTATGATATGTGGTTGGGCCCGGCACCCTGGGTCCCTTACCACAAGGACCGCTGCCTTTACACTTTCCGGTTCGGCATTGATTATTCCGGCGGCCAGACGACAAACTTAGGGGCACATGCAATCGACATTGTCCAGTGGGCCAACGGGACAGATGATACCGGGCCGATTGAAGTGGAAGACCTTGGCGGCGAGTTTCCCAAGGATGGTCTGTTCACCACCGCTACTAAAGTACATTTCCGAGCCCGGTATGCTAATGATGTCGAGCTGACCTGCAGAACCCAGGACGACGGCCCCCTGCGTTTTGAGGGTACCGACGGTTGGATTCAGATTCAAGATGACAAACTGACATGCTATCCGGAGTCGGTCAAAACTTCTGTGATTGGGCCGAATGAGATACACCTTTATGAAAGCAATGACCATCATCGCAATTTCATTGATTGCATTAAGGCGCATCGGGAGACGGCCGCACCGGTTGAGGTCGGCCACCGCTCCGTAACTATCTGCCACCTTGGCAATATCGCTATGACACTTAAGCGCAAATTACGTTGGGACCCTGAAAAGGAGCGTTTCATCAATAGCAGGCAGGCTAACCAAATGCTCTCGCGTTCAATGCGCAGCCCGTGGCACTTATGATTGTGGTTAAATTGTGATATCAGCAGGTCAAAAGAGCCAGGATGTAAATTCCCCTCATTGGCTCTACGACCCGCCTACCCAGAGGCCCGTTCTCCGTAGGACTCCGAAGGATGAACTTGTCCGTCGGGCAGGTTGGATATTGAAAGTATGGGAGAAACAATAGAACAACCGGCAAGCGAGTTGAAATCGGAAAAGAGAAATCATTTAAAGAGAACTCTTCTGACCAGCTCAGAGGGCCGTCTTTTGCTGGCCGGAGTTGCTCTGGCATTTTTGTACACTTTCTGGCTCGGGGTTAACATGCGATTCTCTCCTGAAGAATCCCAGGTTCTTATTGGAATTACAGCTATCGAAATCATGTTCGGCCGAGCTACAGCCATGGCCTTCGGATACTCCTTGGCCCTTGGGCACAGCACGGTCATCCCGATCTGTATAATAATTGAAACAATTTTGGTGCTTATTTTCTATCCCTTGTTTGTGTTTAGCTGGCGTCATCTATTGGTTATCAAGTTGCTCAAGAACACATTCGAGCGTATCCAAAGGTCGGCCGAGACCCACAAGGACAAGGTCCAGAGGTATGGCGTCATCGGACTGTTTGTTTTCGTCTGGTTTCCTTTCTGGATGACCGGACCGGTAGTTGGCAGTGTGATTGGGTTTCTTTTGGGCCTGCGAGTCTGGCTTAATATTACCGTTGTACTGGTAGGAACTTATGCGGCGATTTTCGGCTGGGCCTTTTTCCTACGCCAACTCCACGAGCAGGTGGCGTCCTACAGTTCATACGCAGCCATGGTCCTTATGGTCCTATTGGTCGTTATTCTTATCGTGGGACATCTCCTACACCGAACCCTGCACGAGAACAAAAACAAGGCTTGACTCAGCATGAAATTTGTTGCCATGGTTTATCGAGCATCAGTATAATATCCCATATTGGAGAAGTGTTAGGGTGAAGCCCCGCAAACGCTATCTTCCGCGTTTGGGGACCCCTGGTAGCCAAACATATTTTGTTGCGAAAGAACGAATTGCATTACGGAGGTTTATTATGAGAGAAGTATCTGTCTTTTCACTTAAGCGAATCGGCACAATCATAGTTTTTATTGCTTGTATTTTTCTTGCAGCTTCAGTTGTAGAATCCAGAGAAAGTGCAGGTGTTCTGCGAACGCGGTCTTCAGGTCTACGTGCCGGCACTGCGAAGATTGATATAACACCGAAAAAATCTGTTAAGATGGCCGGCTATAGCAGTCGCAAAGGATTGTCTACGGGTGTTCATGACCCCTTATCCGCTCGAGTTGTTGCATTTGCGAATAATGGTAAACGGCTTGTGCTGGTTTCAACTGATCTGATAGGTTTTTCCCGTGGAACAGCTGAGCATTTCCGGAAAATCATTTTAGATGAATTCGAACTGGAGCCGGGTGAACTTTTTCTAAGTGCAATACATACACACGCCGGGCCGAGTCTAACTATAGACAAGAAGGAAGGACACCCGCATAATCTCGAATATACAAAAAGCTTAGAAGCTAAGTTAGTAAAAGTAATTCGCAAATCACTCAATAATATGAGCCCGGTCCATACAGGTGCAGGCATCGGACACTCCCCGGTCGGTGCGAACCGACGTGAGCTGAGATTCGATAGTTCCGGAAATAGTTCGATAAGACTCGGACGCAATCCCTATGGGCCGACCGACAAGGAAGTTCTGGTGATGAAACTGGCAAAACCTGACGGGCAGGTCGTTGCGGCACTATTTGATTATGCAACACACGCCACCTGTCTGGGAGGTAAGAATTATGTCATTAGTGGCGATGTCCTTGGGCTTGCCGAACAGTTTGTCGAGAAGATTCTTGGTCAAGACGTGCTTGCTCCTGCATTTGCAGGAGCATCCGGCAATATCGACCCGTGGTTTAGGGTGCTTCCTGAAATCAACACCGAACCAGGCTGGGTTCCGGAGCCGGTACTGCTGGGAACGATGCTGGGTGAGGAAGTAGTGCATGTTTTCCGTGATATCGAAATCCCCGTTCCTGCTTTCGCAGGAAAGCACGGGGACGGCGGTGGAGAAATTAGAACCGCTTTTACAACGCTCGAACTTCCGGGTAAGCCGCGAAACCAAGTTACCGTGGAAAAAGACTGTCCCCCCACCAGCTTGAACATAACTGCTGCACGGGTGGGTGATATTGCTTTTGTAGGCCTGGGCGCTGAAGTGCTGAATGAAATTGGTATGTCAATCAAAGCTGCATCACCATATAAGCATACTTTTGTGATTACGCACTGCAACGGTTCGGCCGGGTATCTTCCACCGGAGCATCTCTACATACAAGGAGGTTACGAAATTAAAAGCAGTCCCTTCGCACCTCAAGCAGCTGATATTGTTGTGAAACAGGCTACAGAGATGCTTTATGGATTATAGAATATGCCTTATGCAATATTAGAGCCTGCATGGAGACAGCGGTATGTGTGCGTGCCAATACCTTGACGCTGGTGCTGAGAAAGCAAAGCAGGCAGAGAGAGTTGGCGGCGAGTTAATAAATAGTTGGAGAGTCGTCTTTTCTGTGTTCTGTAGAAATTGGTGTTACATTAGTATTGACAGATACTTATGATAGCTGACCAGGAATCAGGTGAGTGCTAAGGAGAGCCCTATTTTCGGGGTAGCTCATGCGGGGCGCACCGGTTTGAATATGCTGGCAGGACTGGTCCGAACTGTTGAGGCGAGGAAGAGAGGTCGCACCGCTTTCCTTTGAACTTCGGCCGACTTGCCTGGTGGCATAAAATCAAACCTAAACATAATACTTGACATTATCTTATCGTCACTATTGCTTGTGTTTTCACCAGAATTCTGGTATTATAGAATATCAAATGTGGAGTATGCGAGAAGAATGAAAGATTTTTGAAGGAGGTGTGACAAAGATGAAAGCCAGTAACAATATCACAAGCCGACAGCTATTTCTTTTGCTGCTGATGATATTCCTAATGCCCGTCAGTGCCGATGCTATTGAAAATCTCCTGGTCAACCCGGGCTTTGAAGAGGGAACAACGGGGTGGGCCGGCCGTGGCTGCACTTTCTCAACATCTACAGTAAGCCGAAGCGGCAGCTACAGCGGGTACGCCACCGATAGAAGCTCTACTTGGCAAGGAATTAAACAATCGGTATTAGGCAAGATGATTCCCGGCGAGACATACACCATTTCCGCATGGATGAAACTCGAAAATTCCTCCAGCGACCAAATCATTGTGACCGTCGAACGAAGAGATGACCGCGGCGTCAGCTATATCCGCGTGGATCAATCAACCGGATATAATAGCCGATGGACTCGTCTTTCAGGCCGGTTCACTCTTGATGTGGTTGGAATCCTGACTACTTTGGACGTTTACTTTGAAGGCCCTGCCTCGGGAGTAAATTTCTACCTCGACGACGTAGAGGTATTGGGATTAGCTGCTGAGCCACCCGAACCACCCGAACCTCCCAAACCTGACGCTACCGGCTCTGTGAATATTGGTACTGTTTATCAGGAGCTTGAAGGTTTTGGCGCCTCCGGTGCCTGGTATAAGAATTGGTTGATGGCCCACCCCCAAAAGAATGAACTCTATGATGTTCTGTTTGGACAGTTAGGTCTCGATATATACAGGTTACGAAATCTCTATCAACTTAACGATGATTGGAGCAGTACGATGGCCACTTCCGCCGAAATCATTCAGGCTGCAGAGGCCTCGTTAGGTCATCCGATAAAGGTCATGATTTCGTCTTGGTCGCCGCCGGCATACCTCAAAAGCAACTCAAGCACATCGCGCGGAACTCTTAAAAAAGATGCCTACGGCAATTACATGTATGACGAGTTTGCCCAGTGGTGGGCGGACAGTCTGGTCGAGTATTCCAATCACGGAATCATTGCCGATTACGTCAATATTCAAAATGAGCCGGATTATTTAGCCGACTGGGACACATGTAAATTCACACCGACCGAGACATCGGAATGGGCGGGCTACAATCTTGCTTTCGAGGCGGTTTATCAGGAAATGAATTCTCGAATGACCGGTATGCCGAAGCTGCTCGCTCCCGAGTCCTTCGGCTGCAGTGCCTCAAGGGCATTTATCGAAGAACTTATCGATCCCAGTCATGTCTATGGATATGCTCATCACCTTTATGCCGATGGCAACTTTGACGACCCTGATTCTTTCGTCCCGGCAATGCAGAGTTTTGCTGCTAAGTACGGTGACAAGCCTTTGTTCCAGACGGAGTATTCATGCGGCGCCGATGCCATACTGTTTAGTGCGGCATTGAACTTGGCCCGCCACATGTACAACAGCCTTGTCCACGAGGGTGTCTGCTCATATTTCTACTGGAACCTGTTCTGGGGAAATGAAGCTGGCTTAGTAACACTCGACAATCCCTGGCAGGGCAGTCCCAGCTATACCATCAATCCCATTTATTATGCCTTTAAGCACTACTCTGCATTTACAGACCCCGGCTGGTATCGCGTCGAAGCCTCGACCGATTCGACCGGTCTGCGCATCTGTGCTTTTAAGAACGACGACAATACCGAGCTAACCATCGTGATTATCAACGTCTCGGAGATCGATATCAACTTATCGCTTTCGCTGGGAGGTTTTTCTCCGGAGGGTTCCGGAGTATATCGAACCAGCGAAACAGAGCATACAGCTTACCTGGGCACTTTCGAACAGTCACAACCGCTGACGCTTGGCTCAGAAACAATTACAACTGTCAGCCTGACGGGCAGCTATTCACCTCCACCAACAGAAACATTTGAAACAGGCAATTTCAGTAGCTTTGATTGGGAGTTTTCTGGTGATGCTAACTGGTTGATTACTTCCGACCAATCAAACTCCGGCACTTACTGTGCGAGGGCGGGTTCAATTCAAGACGGTGAAAGTTCCAAGTTGAGATTAGAACTTGATTGTATTTCTGGAAATATCAGCTTTTATTGCAAAGTCTCTTCGGAGTCAGGCTACGACCTTTTACGGTTCTCTATTGATGGAATCGAACAAGACAGGTGGTCCGGCAATGAGGATTGGGCCGAAGTCTCCTTTCCCGTAATGGAGGGCAGGAGGACTTTTGAATGGACCTATTCAAAGGACGATTCCGTTTCAGATGGAGACGATACTGCATGGGTTGACAATATAATATTTCCTATTTAATCGAAACATACATCCACCCGTATAATGAGTTGGTGATACTATACACACCCAGGCAACAGGACTATGAGCAGCGACCTGTTACCAAATAGTTAAGGGGTCGTCTTTTCTGAATTTCATAGAAATTGCCCGTCCTCCGCAATAGTTAGGCTATGGAGGGTG
>CAYGBH010000214.1:0-7144 GCA_964348055.1 uncultured Pirellulales bacterium | reverse complement strand
GGGTGAATATTCGTCAGGACCGACCCCGTCGGCGACCACAACGGATGAATAAAGCCGCTGCGGTTATATAGTTCGCTTTGCCCCGTGGGTGGCGGCACGATAGCATGATTGTATCTTAGAACCTTGAGGCCGCCTTTGCGTATCCGTAAAACCCTATCGCTTTTTGTTACATTAACGCCGGTTACCGGTGCCGCCGAGGCCCTGACAAGCTCATAAACGCGTTTGCCGCCGGCCGGTGTGGTTCCGGAAAGTATCCACCAAAGTCGCGGTGGGCTTCCGGGTTCAAGCTGCGTGGGAACCACAATACGACCCGAACCGGTTATCTCCTGAAGCTGCATTTCAGCATCCGACAAGCCCAGCGGTACTGCGTCCAGTGAAAGTGACACTGGGGTATCGATTCGGGTATGCCGGCCCGCTTCTACGGTGATTTTTGCCAGCGGCCCGGCGCAAGTAACCGATTGAGGCACCAAGACGCAGGAAAATAAAACGACGACAATAATCGGGCTTATCAGTACTGATATACGGCCTTGCATTGCTGCCCTCCTTTCGGCTCAGGATTTTTTAGGCTACTAATTTCTTAAAATAAAGACATTGATTTTAATAGTTATACGCAGCTTAATCAAGGATTATCTCCCAAATTTTCATATAGCTCCGTATTCGTTCACAATTTTTTAGCCTTGATTTACGAGTAAAATCAAAGTATTCTCGGTTCGTTGATTTTGTTCGTATTTGTCCGTTGGCTTCTTAAAAAGCGAAATAGAAAGGATTAAGAATGGCAAAGGCAATAGTTATATATTATTCAAGAAGCGGCAATACAAAAAAGATGGCGGAGATAATATCCAAGGCAATGAACGAGTCCGATTTGCCGACCGAATGCAAATCCGTTGATAAAGTAAAGCCGAATGACCTGCTGGGCTTTGATGCGATAGTTGTCGGCTCGCCAACCTACTATGGCCATATGGCCGGCCCGCTAAAACAGTTGTTCGATGAGCTTGTAAGCAAACATGGCCAGCTCGATGGCAAAATAGGAGCGGCATTTACCAGCTCGGCCAACATCGGCGGAGGTAACGAAACCACGATTATGGGCATAATAGAAGCGATGCTTATCAGCGGTATGGTGGTCCAGGGCGACCCGGAGGGCGACCACTATGGGCCGGTTTCCATTGGAAAGCCCGACCAGCGAGTCGAACGACAGTGTGCACGCCGGGGCCAGAGAATCGCAGAACTGACCCGAAAACTAATGGTTTAACAGGCCAAATCCTCCGCGGAGTTGACTCTTGAGCACGGCAAAGGGCTCAAAATCACGGCAAAAACCGGTCAGAGCGAGAAAAAATAAATATTGATTTTTTTTGCAAAAAAGACATTTTTCTTTGACAAAACAATTCTGCACCATTAAGTTTTTAGCGTTTTTAATCCATTTTTGGCAGTTTTAACTCACAAAGTGGAGGAATACTTAATGCAAGAGTACGAAGATCTTAAAGTTTTGGTCGCTGAAACTGAATCTGACATCAGCAAAGCCGAAGGGGGAAATAAGGCGGCAGGAACGCGAGTTCGCAAACAAATGCAGAAAGTCAAGCAGGCTGCTCAGCTTGTTCGCAACCGCATTCTTGAAATCAGATCGGCCCAATAAACCATCACAGGTATTCGCAAATGCTTGTTTAGTTGCATCTTGCGCCTAACAGCTTGAGTGTGATGCGCTGTGCGTATTGAAGTATTGTGTACTAAGAGTTCTGACATAATATACAATACGAGAGCGCAAAATGTTTCCTTATCGAGGTCAATAATGCCACCTCCATTACTGTTTGATTTATCGCAAATAGACCTTAAAGCAAAACCTCTCTTCGGCAAAGAAGCTATCGGCAAAGTGAATCCTCAGCGATTTGAGATGCAGCAGCTCGACGGTATCCTCTGGTATGATAAGGAGAAATTTCTAATCCTGGGCTATAAGGATGTAGCAGAGGACGAATTCTGGGCCCGTGGACACATTCCAGGCCGGCCGTTAATGCCCGCGGTAATAATGATTGAGGCGGCAGCTCAGATGTCGAGCTTTTTTACAAAGCAGATTTACGAACTGAAGGGATTTATCGGCTTTGCCGGCATAGATTCAGCGAAGTTCCGCTCTATCGTCGAGCCAGGACAAAGATTATATCTGCTTGGCCATATTGTCAAATTCAAGCGCCGCAAACGTACTACCCATGTCCAAACCAGTGTGCAAGGAGTCGTTGACGACACCATAGTATTCGAAGCGATCCTATCCGGTATGCGAGTTTAAGCGGTTAGACAGTCGAACGTCTCAGGATTTGTGACCACGCAAGGTGGGAACCTTCAGCGTTTTACCAATAGCCCCAAGGGGATTCGAACCCCTGTTGCCGGGTTGAAAACCCGGTGTCCTGGACCTGCCTAGACGATGGGGCCGACCAAATTTACTCCATATTGATTGCCTCCTCCGGACAAGCGTCAACGCAAACCCCGCAATCGATGCACTCTTCGACATCAACGACGGCCTTGTCGCCAACCATGCCTATAGCCTCGTTCGGGCACTCCGCTATACAGGATTCACAACCTGTACATTTGTCTTCACTCACCATAGCCGGCATCTCTACACCCTTTCAAAAAACTCGAAACTTGCCAACAAGGTACGGAATGTTACAAAATTATGATGATATTACAACCCATTTTTTTTGAAGAAATTTCATAGAGCATCGTCAGACTCCCCAACAAGGCTCTCCTGGTCTGCCAAAATATGTTTGTTGTTTCGGTACGGTACCTATTACTGCCGTGATACGGACCTACCCAATGCAATTGCCATACTGCGAACGAGCTCGTTTGAATCATTTTTTGTCGTCCAGTCCAGAACCCTATCGAATCTGCCGTCCGAGCTTTTTGCCAGCAGATACATAGCCATCATACGAACCGGCCAGTCAGTATTGTTCAAATTTTCTGCCACCACACTGATTATTTCCTGATCCAACGGCAAAGAAAGCATCTCGGCCATAGTGTGCACCTTAACGACCCAATGGCCCTCGACAGGGTTGAGCAACAGTCCAGATTCATGTAACAGTGCCGACTTCAATAAAGACGGTACCCAATCGGCATACCTAAATCGGTAAGGCAACTCACGATTGGACATCACATGCTGCTCGGTCAAAAGTCCAACGAAAAGCTGGGCGGTCTTGATTTTTTGGCTGAGCTGGCCTTCTGAGATTGAATTAAAACGGTTTGTCAGATACCTGCTGGTAAGTTCGATACCCGGACGTTTTACCCGCACCTTGGCCGGCTTTAGATAAGTCAGTCTGTTAGTAACCCTGCCGTCCTGGGTGGTTACTGGATCGAGATAAAGCGTAAATTCTATATCCAAAGACGCCTGTGGATAGGCAAAGAGCATCTTTCTAAGTTCACCCGTAACAAGCCGCAGAGAAATGAGGGCGTTGCGACCAGGCTCGACAAGGAAGACCGTCCGATTCTTGACAGATATGAGGTTCGGTATCTTTTTATTAAGGTCGCCGCTAATGTCGGCGTCAATCCTGATATTACCCCTAAATAAACTGTTATCGCTAATTACAAGAGGCTCGGGAGAATTATTTACTATTGCAACGGCGCCGCTGAATTCGCTGCCGTATGGGAACGTATTGCCGCGAATATTAAACTGAACTGAGATTATCTGCTCCGGCGGAGTAAACGCGGGAACGAGCGTTTGGCCGAAAGCATTTTTTAATACAATTAAGAGAACATCAGGGTCAACCGGCGGAATATATTTCTCGCGCTGCCCGGCTAAAACTTCTTTGGCGCGCTCGGCCGCCAACGACCCAGGGTCTTGGGCAATTACAGACCTTAGAGTCTCAACTGCCAGATCCCTCTGTCCTTCGGCCAACTGAATCTGGGCCAGCGCTAAATCTGCGATTTGATTATGCTGATAATCGCTGACAAGAGGCTTGGCCCATTTCAGCTGGTTGTTCATCACGAGGGCGTAAGACAAGACAGCCGCCGCCGCAACCGAATTGGGCTCAGCTACATAGGCCTCATTGGCCCAGTACAGCGCACTCTCCTGATCGGGCAAAGCAAAACAATAGAACCAGGCGAATTGCGTGGCACTGACCTGATGTGAGCGGCTTTCATCGCGCGGGACTGAGCCGGCTTCTCTTTGTATCATACGCTGCATGGATAGCTGTCGGGCCCTTTCTTCAGCTGCCTGAAATATCTGGGTTGCCAGTTCACCATCGCCGATTTTGGCAGCCTCTTTGGCTGCAAGGGCCTCGATGCGCAGGTCGAACCGATGCTCCTGGCGGAGACGCTCGGCAATTTGCAGGCACTTTGAATGATTTCCCTGGGACCGGGCAAGGCGGGAACCCTGGGACCCCGCAAGGCGGGAACCCTGGGACCCCGCAAGGCGGGAACCCTGCATGTTGTAGCTACTAATCGCCCAGGGAAGATAAATGTGAGAAGGAAGAGGTTCGGATGGGTAAAGATAAGTAAACAAATCGGCACAGTATTTATAAGTGGCTTCAGCCGTCTCATAAAGCTGTAGCTGTTCGGCATATTGTGCAAAGGCAAGGGCGGCTTCGATATCCGATGGATTCTCACGTAGTGCCAATCTTAAGTATTCAAGATATATTGCCGGCTCAATCTGTTCGGGCATAAGTTCAGCCAGCTTTGCAAAGGCCCACTTATTGTACCTATTGTTATTATAGGCCTGCATGAGGTAAGATTTAGCAGCCCGCCGAAGGCGGGTATGATCAAGGCTGCCGGTGGCAGCCAAATCAGCTTTTTGAGCCAGTAACAAGCCGAGCGAGGTAGCCAACTCAGATTCGAGAACAATGTTTTTACCCCCCAGAGTCCCCAACATCTCTTGAAGGAGTTTTTCCCGCTCCTCACTGGATTTGGACCTTTCAAGCAAATACCCAACCGCTCTTCTTGTCATCTCAAGGTCGGTGGATTCATCTACATAATCCAGAAGTAAATTATACACCAGGTTGGAATAATCCCGCTCTGGAACTCGACGGACAAGCTTAATAAGTAAAGAGGGCACGTCACTGTCATCGCCGTCCAGCTTCATCGCAGCAATTAAGAATGTAATCGCCTGTTCGAGCTCAGGGCTTCTAACATCTTGGCGCTCAGCCAGTTCATAAGCTATTTCATAAAACCTTCGGCCAACAGACGCCGAAGACAACCGCCCCAGGTCACCCGCAGCTCCGCTTTGCCCCGGTGCTTTCGCCGAAAGGCGTCCTGCGGACTGCGAAAGCAGAAACGGTGGCTGGGGCTTGCCAGCCAGCCCGCCGCTCATCTCGGCGGAAGCCAGACGAGAAGCCCAAACCGACGGCTCCCATTTTGCAAAAAGAGAGCAAAATGGGAACACCGATAAAGCACTGAAAATAAGCACTAAAAACGCCAAAAAAGACCTGCCGCGCACTTGTTTCTCCCGTAAACGGCCAACAAACTATCGCATTAATATATTTCGGGTAATTGTTTTTTTTGCTTTAGACATAATGATGGCTTAAGTAGTGTATTTTGGTTGGCTTAGCGGCCTTTTTCAGTAATCATCTATAATATTGAGAAGGGTTTTTCCCACCACGGCCTATTTCGACCACTATCAAACTGAATTAGGCACCTGAATGTGTACCACTTAAACTGTTAATACGTCAAATGTCATTTGTGCAAAAATCAGGTTCAATTATCAGTGCTACAGATTTGTCATGTCAGGTGCTTTGGCTGCCACCTGTCAGCAGGGAAAGCATCTTGATATGCAGAAATTTTGCAGCTAACAAATACACCGCCGCCGCCGAGGGCACAACCACTGCGAGCCTTAGAATGTTAGACCATCTACTACAGGGGAGGTTCCTCATCAAACAGATAATTGCAGCGCCAGCCAACCACATAAATGCTGTCGCTGCGGCTGTTTTCAGGAAGGTAACCGATAATCCAGCCAATATCGAATGACCTAATCTTCTTCGAAGCACCATAACAAGGATTATTACCTGCAGGTATGAGCACGCCGCGGTCGCAGCAGCCAGTCCTGCTGTCCCAAGGTACCAGATAAGAGTCAGATTCAGAATAATATTAGCAACAACCGCATATAAAGCACTTCGTGCAGGTGTCTTTGAATCCTGCATAGAGTAAAACGCCCGCGTTGTTATCTGCTGGCAAAAATAGCCGCACAATCCCAAAGCATAAAACGACAGCGTCCACGCTACAATTGGCGTGTCCGTGCTTTTGAAATTGCCATGTTCGAATATAGCTGAGATTAAGGGCCTGGCGACCAGAAAGATTCCTGCAGTTGCCGGAACCGCAACGAATACAGCGGCCTTGATTCCACGGGCGATGGTTTTGGTAAGCGCATCAAAATCTTTTTTGGCGGCATCCGAACTCATAACAGGGAAAATCGCTGTAGCCAGGGATATCCCCAATACGCCTAAAGGGAATTGATAAAGCCGCTGGGCGTAGTACAAATAGGACGGTGCTCCATAACCCAATGGGTCGCCGCGTTCGTTCATAAAGCAAAGCGCAATAATATCATCTCCGAGTGTGTTTAACTGTGTAACAGTAAGACCAAGTATCATAGGCCCCATCAAAATAACGATTTTCTTGAACGCCTCGGAGTGAATATCCCATGCGGGCCTTACCGAAACTCCGCTGGCACGCAGAGAAGGGACCTGAATCGCTATCTGTGCAAGCCCTGCGAGCAGGACCGCAACCGCAACGAAAAAGACTTGCTGCTCCGGCCCCATTTTCAACGCCCAGCCGGTAAATACAATGCTACCAATAACAAATATATTCAGCACGATGGGCGCTGCAGCAGGCGTGGCAAAATGTCTGTGGACATTCAGAATACCAGCCAGAATTGCCACTATGCAGATAAATATCATATACGGCAGCATAATTGAGCACAATAGCAGTCCGAGTCGAGGGCCGGCTCTGGTTTCGAAAAAACTGTAGTAGCTCCAGACCAGCCCTTCACCGATAAGGACGATTGCCGCAAGTATTACGAATAATACGGTTACTGCCGTGTTAGCCAGGCGTTTTGCCTGCTCCGGGTTGTTATGAAGCTGTTCGCTATACACGGGGATAAGAGATGCAGAAGCCGCCCCTTCGCCAAAGAGTCTTCTGGCAAGATTTGGAATCTTAAAGCCCATCGTCCAGGCCGTCATCA
>CAYGBH010000213.1:0-7147 GCA_964348055.1 uncultured Pirellulales bacterium | reverse complement strand
AAAAAAATGACAAAAAATAAGGCAAAATTAAGCAAAAATTCATAAAAATGCGCGCTTTTTGAGTAAAAAATGAGTAAAAATTTAGCATTTTTGTATTTTAACATTTTGTTAGTCTGGGGAAGATAAAGGATTTCAGTTCGTTACAAAATATTATCGAACATCGCGGTGATTTGGGACTGGCTATAACTGTTGTTAGTTCATTAGGGCAGTGCGAGCAGTTATGCATAGTAGGCTTTAGCCCACCAAACGAAACCTTATAATCAATAGTTATGTGTAAACAAAAAAGGATCCCAAGAAAAAGTATATATCAAAAACCGTAACAAACCTTTCTTCTCATCTTCACTTGTTAATATTTGCGGTGCGCTTTGCCTGATCGATATCCAACCTGCGAATGTAATTCAGTAGGTTCTTCCAGATTTCGTGGAATCCAAAGCCGCCCTCAGTCATTTCCTCAATGGCCTCGTCCTTGCTCCAGCCCTGTATGACAATTCGATAAACCGCACATATTAATCCCGTTCGATCCGCGCCATGCTGGCAATGCACAAATACTGGCAACGAATTACTGTCTGAGATAATCCGCAAAAAACGAACGACATCTTCGAACTCGACATTCCATGCGGTCATCTTAATATGTTCATATGCAAGGCTGGTTCCTTGAAGTTGGTCACGGTCCGAATGGGACCACCGCAGATTGACAACTGTTTTGATACCGAGCGTTTCCAGCTGCCCTATACCCTCGGCGCTCGGCTGGGCCCCGCGGTACAAGTCATCCGAAACCTTATGCAAATTCGGCAGGCCCGGCAAATCCATCGGCTTTGCCCATTTTGCCCTTGTATCAGCATCTATGTCCGAATCGATATGCCTGTTAGCAATGCCGGAGCAGAATAAATAACCGGCGGCACACACGATGATAGCGCCGGCAAGCAACAATCCAATCCAGCGGAACCTTATCTGTCTCGCTCTAAAAGGCCCTTGCTCGTTTTCCATTTCTTCCTTTTCCATATCTATCACCGCTAACTGGACTTTTTCATCACGGCTTTGGTGAGGAGAATTATTTGCTTGCAGATGCTTTTGCAAACGTGCGGCAATGAAAACCGCAAGGGAACAGGTTTGGCGAGCTCGAAATCCGTGCATACAGTTTCCGGGAAATCATCGCCGGCAATCTCAATCTTTGTTAGGTCCGAGCAGCCGAATCCTATTTGCCTTGCCGTATTGACCATCGGCAAGTCCTGAGATTTGATATTTACAAGCTCGCAGCAAACAGTCTCGCAGGCGATTGGGTCAGTTCCGCCGATAAGCCAGCCCAACGGTCTGGCTCTGCCGCGAATTGGGCCGCGGCCGTCCATTGCTGTGACAGCATCGATAATAGTCAAGGCAGGATTCAGAAATTTGAATATCTCGATGAGCAATTCGCAAAAATCCTCGGCCTTTCGGCCTTTCCTGAAGTGCCAGAGGGCCTTTCGCTTGCCGCTGACGCAGCCAAACATATTTTTGACTGCAAACGTAGCCACTAATTG
Source organism: uncultured Pirellulales bacterium (assembly GCA_964348055.1). Lineage (GTDB taxonomy): Bacteria > Planctomycetota > Phycisphaerae > Sedimentisphaerales > Anaerobacaceae > JAUXAL01. The sequence goes on along the minus strand of CAYGBH010000213.1, from coordinate 5,630 downwards.
CTGATGTGATTTGAACTTGGGCAAGTTTATGATTATGTCAGCATCGAGCGCAACTGAACTTATGCCGACCCTGGTGTTCCCTGCTCCTACGCGAGTCCATTTTGGTTTATCGAGCTGTGTTACCGGCACTGACAATTTCTTCAGCGGCTCTTCCAGCTCTAATGCCTTTACACATGTAAACACATTGCCCCATGCTGGTGAATCACCGACGAAAGGCCTTGCACCGAAATCTTTTAGGAGCTGGGCGGTCTCGAGAATTACCGCCGGTTCTGTTTGGGTGGCATGACGGCGGGACCTTGGAGCGATGAAATTCGGCTTAAGCAAAACGGTATCGCCCGGCGTTACGAATTTTTCCAGTCCGCCGAGGAGCTTGAACTGTCTTTGTAATGCTTCGGCAATCTTGGGCCTGGTGTAATCACTGCATCGAGTTAATGTTACTACTGGGTCGGCCATATGGTGGTCAATAATTTATCCCGGTACAAACGATTAAAAATATTCTGACCGCTGGCTTACGTTCGGGCCCTTTACGTTCAGTTACGCTGAAGAACAGACTGCCCTCGGGTTTGCTGAAGAACAGACCTCCTAAAGTTGTCTGGTCGCCGATGTATTTTTCCGGCCCAAGGAAAATAAAATCACCTGGGCTCATTCTCAGTCCAAAGGCGGCGGAGGTAAAGAGAAACTCACGTAATTTCGCCCGAGCAGTTAATTGCGGAATTGAGCCGCTTAGTTTCGGTGGTGAAAATACCGGGTAGGCATTAACGTTGCATGCACCTCTTAAGCCGGGCATCTTTTCAGCTTTTATTCGCAGCCCAAGAATACCCGGCCCAACATTTGCTCCTTCCCTCGAACCGCTGATTGAGGTGAAGAACACGGTTCGTGGACTGTCTAATCCGGCAACGACAATGCTCTCAGCCTGGCCGTCAGCCAGCAATAACGAAGCTGTTGTTATTTTTTGGCCACCCGCGGTAAGCAGCAAATCGTTGACTCTGTTCAATATTGGGATTTGGCCGAAGCAAACTGAAAACGAATTGGCACTGAAAGCATTAGGATTATTAAATCGCATCGGTTTTCTGTAGTTTGCCCTTAAGCTCGACCGAATATCGTTCAATTTGCTGGCGTTTTCGGCTGGTATTTCAAAAACATGAACGTCGAAGTTTATTGTCTTTAACAGTTGCGTTTGTGGCGGTTTGCCAGCTTGGTAGGGGGTTAAATCGCCGATTTTGACCTTCTCCCATATAGGCTCTTCTTCAGGCCCGGCGCAACCTATCAGGTAAAAACTCAACAAGACACAGAAGACAAAACCAATAACACGAGACCCAGGTCTTGGGTCTTGAGTCTTGGGCCTGGAGTCTGACACAACTGCAATTTGAAAGGCACGAATCATAAAAATAGATTAGCAATTGTTTAGGTGGTTGTCAATGCTCGAACGAAGTGGAAGATCGCCGAAAGCGGCCGCAACAATTCCTCTCCCCGCACGCCGTTAGCGAGGACCCACCCCACAATAATATTGTCATCCCCGCGTAGCCTACCCCCTGAAAACGAGGAGCGGGGACAATAATCAATTTTTAAGCGCCTGCTAACCAGTTATCAGCGAACTCTTTCAAATCATTAAGGTCGACCTTGCCGCCATTGGCGGCCTTGATCCTACCAGCGGCTCGATTGAGCCAAAGTTCTTCGGAGGGCAGACAGCGACATCCGTGCTACGGCGGGCTCCGCCCTAACGAGTGGTAAGACGGTAAGCGGGCCGGCAGCACCGGCCTTGATCCTACCCGCCTTCCCAGCTACGGCTCGGGCCTTCCGTGCTACGGCGGGCTTCGCCCCGACGAGCGCCAAGACGAGCAGCGGGGTTCAAGTTGGGGACAGGTGAGGATTAAGGTGCAGGCATCCACTCTACCTTGTCCACCCAGCCGCAGTCGCTACCAACGTCAAAGCTCCCATCCTTTATGTATCGCCATTCCAGTATGTGCAAACCCGGAAGATCGATCGTGTACGTTTTCTTCTCCCAGTCCACAAAATGACTGATCCGGTCCTCAAGCCAGCCGTCGATGTAAAACTCCAGGAAGTCAAATTCCTCCTCAGACGATACCTTCCAGTAGAACGTCAGCGTTCCTCTACCGCTCACTATCGTCTCCATCCACGAGACATCACTATGCGAGATATCTCCGCTTTGTGCCGCAGATCCCCCGTAGTAGGACGTCGTGGTCTGACCAAACCAGAGCGCATCGCCACCCGTGGTGAAAGTCAAAGTTGTGTCCAACGGCCCGGACAAAGACTCAGCCAGCTTAAAGCTCCAGATATCGCCCTTCCATGGACTGTCGGGGTTCAGCTCATCGATCCCATCGATTCGCCAGTAGTAAGTCGTCCCTTGAACAAGACCGTCCGGATAAGGAAATCCAGGAAAACCAACAATAAGAGAAGTCGCGGTCTGGTTGCCCAGGAACGCGCTTTCGGTGCCGGCAGCCACATCGTCAAAATTCTCGCTGAAGTACACATTGCTTGAGGTCGCTTGACATACTGGCGACCAACTAAGGAGCACCCATGTCTTCGTAAGGATGTCGCCGTCTTTCGGGCTAGGGCCATGGCCCTTTGGACGAGTCCCCAGCCAACCGTCTTGACGGTCCCATGGAAGATAATCCGCTCCGTAGGTGAAGACGTAGGGGTCATCGACAAAGCCGTCGCAATCGGCATCAGGCGTCCTCCAGTCACTCCAGTAGTTGCCACCTACCGGCCTGTCCAGGTTGAACACATTGCGAGTGCTGGCATTAGCAGGAGTGTGTATTGTGTCATGAGCTTGTATTACGTTGTCGATGAAGTTGTTGTTGTAGATTTGGTGACCCCGGGCCGATTCGAGCGATATTCCAGTATCGTGGCCCCGGATGATGTTGTCCGGCCCGATCGTGTTGTTGCTGGCATCGCTTCTGATGAACACGCCACAGGCGGAGCTGCCCAGTTTAACAGTGCCCGTGGCATCGGTGCCGATGTAGTTGCCCTGCACTGTGTTGCCTATCGAATATTCAAGAAGGATTTCCACAGCCGCACGGTTATTGTCCGAGATAACATTGCGGGCCTTTGCTGTGCTACCCCCGATCCTGTTGTCGGGTGTACCATCGATGTACACGCCACGTTTTAAGTTGCCCCGAGCCTCGGTGCCTGTGACATCGGTACCGATGAAGTTGCCTTCGACTACGTTTCCCCCGTTCCCCTCTAAGTGGATTCCCGCATTGCCGAAGCGATTGATAACTAGGCCTCGCACTGTGCTGTTCCCGGCGGAAATGTGCAGCCCGCTGTCATAGCCGAGTTTGATCACGTTGATTCCATCCAGTTCAATAAGCAGCACAGCCGGGGCACCGTTGGTGGCCGGCGCCGTGCCGGGTTGACTGTATCCGTCAATGGTCACCGGCTCGGTGATCTCCGGCAAGGGCCGTATCGGTGCAATGGTGTGCGGACCTGCGCCGGGGATATTGAAGGCAATGATGTCCGGCCCAACGCTGGCGTTAGCGATCTCGATTGCCTGCCTTAAAGAACCAGGCCCATCGTCGTTTGTGTTAATCACGGTAAAGGTTTCGCTGGCAAGAACGACCTGAGCGACCAGTATCAAGACCACTCCAGCAAAAATCGCTGGAAGGCTTTTATGTAGGTTTGTATTTGCCATTTCTTTCATTCCTTTCTATTATTCGTTCTTTCGCAACAAGATCAAGATACGGTTAATTTATGAAAACTTATGGCGGACTGCGGTGGAGGGCGAGGACGTAAACTGGCCGAGTTTTCTGCTAAAGGATATATCAACGGCCTTTGCAGACTCAGGACTTTTCCATGCCTCCATTCCCTGGTATTGTACCCTCCTCGATACATTGACATGCCCACCTCACTTGGCATTTTAGCAGCGGCGCAAACCGAAAGCCTAACACCCTACAAGAAATTTCTTGCCGCGAGAAACCCTGTAAAACCATCTGGGTGAAATATTAACTCGGCATCCTGGCCGCTCTTGCCTTTTTTATCTTACTTTCCTATCTTAACAAGCACAATTTCCAAATTCAAGGAAATTATGGGACATTTTCTGTTTTTTTTTAACAGTATTCCCGTAAATTCTTCATAAAAATTGGGTTTTTTGCAGAAACGAGGGCGTATGCCTTTTTTTGGTAGATTTCTCTTAGGACAGTTACCTCAATTGGTGCTGGTGCCGGACGCCGCAATCCCAAAAAACACCGTCTCCTCAAAGCCTGTCAGCGTGTAAATGGAGAACCGGGACAATAATATCGTCATCAGCGCACAGGCGGGGGCAATTCTCAACCCCTGCCAGTTAGTTAGTCACCCACTCCACCTTGTCCACCCAGCCGCAGTCGCTATCAGAGTCCACGCTCCCATCCTTCACGTATCGCCATTCCAGCGCGTGCAAACCGGAAGTGGTGATCGTGTACGTCTTCTGTTGCCAGTCCACCGAACCGCTGATCCGGTCCTGCAGCGAGCAGTCAATGTAAAACGCCAGGAAGTCATAGTCCTCCTCAGACGATACTTTCCAGTAGAACGTCACCGTTCCTTTCCCGCTCACCATCGTCTGCATCCACGAGTCTTGACTATCCGAGATATCCCCGCTCTGTGATGCATCTGCGTCGTAGTAGGATGTCGTGGTCTGACCAAACCAGTCCGCGCTGCCACCCGTGGTGAAGCTCAAAGCCGTGTCCAACGCCTCGGACAGGGAGTCGACCTCAAGGGAACAGGTCTCATCGCGAAGGATATCCAGATACAGATAGCTGTAATCGGTGTAGTGGTCGCCCTGGGTGTAGTCGCTACCGGAATGCGAATCGTCTACGTTGGTTGTGCCGGCCGTCCCCATCGTAGGCTCAATCTGCGTGTCCTCATGCCATTCGTTGAACGAGGTAACCATTAGGATGTTCTCGGCTAACGGATCAACTTTGGGCACAACCACATCACGAAGCATTGCCCTGAATAGATCGCCTTCGATGGAAGCAGGGTCATTTTCAAAATACCGAGGTGCACCATTATGACCATCCCGCACACCCTTATCGTTGAATCCGGGCGTTGCGAATGGAATCAGCCCGACACCTACACTATTGGCAGCGGTTTTGGCCTCAGACAAGATACTTTCGAGCCGATCGAGAGCAGCTCTGGTTGAGCCGTGGAGTTGCAGAGTCTGGCCATACACATCGTAGGCGGTAACGGCATCCCATCTGCTCGCATAGGACGGCGAGTAGTTACGGCCAAATATGTCATCCGCGACAATGTATAAGTCAGGAAAGGCAGCACGCAAAACGGTGAGGGCATTGTGACCTAACGTCTTGCGAAAATAGACCCGCGTCAGATAGATGAAGACGACGGGGCGCCCATCGATCTTCAGGTAGTTCGGATTGCTAAAGTAGTTGTCGGCAAAATATTGAAAGTCAGGCACCAGGTTGGAGTAGTCAGGATTTGAGAAGGACCCTAACCGACCGGTTGATTCGTACAGGATCGCGTACCTCAACTCTCCGGCGTAGCTATGTGGCAGGATGTGGTTCTTGAAAACGTTGTCCGTATATTTCCCCGGTCCCCACCAGCTACATGCCCAAAAATGGATATTAGCCCGGTGACTGTAATCGATATGCTTGGCTATCACCGCCGGGCTGGAGCTGTCG
>CAYGBH010000212.1:0-7207 GCA_964348055.1 uncultured Pirellulales bacterium | reverse complement strand
GCCCAGGACTGGGATGGCGTCTGGCTATATACGTACTCGCATACTTCTGACAGTTGGGATAGAGAGTATCTAAATAGCTATTTTGACGTCGACACAAATCCGTCCAAGTGGGGATTCATGCGGGCGGGCACAGCTATCTTTCGTAATGTAGGGATCGACCCGCTTGACGATTGTCTGGTTGTTTTGCTCACCGATACTTTAGAGACGGTACCACCACTGGCTAAATTGCACCTTAAACATGATCGGGATATGTTCGCTGTGCTTTCTGAGCAGGCCGGAATCAGCCGGGATGATGTGCTCAAAGCCAGGTTGTTCGGTCGTCTTGAAAATGGAGTAGTACCTCAAGAATTCTTCGGGCCTTCGGCGAGGCTGGACTGGTCCGTCGAAGACGGAAAGGGTATTTATATCGCGCGTGGTCAATGCGCATCGGTTTATACCGGCCGCGCAGAAAGGTTTGAAGAAGCTACCGGGGGACAGATTATCGTTGCCGGGCCGGAACTGGTATCGGTGACTGTGACTGCGCTGGACCCCCCTGCTTTCTTGCGAAAGCAAGAAGAGGGGCAGTTGGATTGGAGCCGAAAGATTCTCGTTACCGCTTGCGGACGGTGCGAAAATACGGGTATGATATTTTCCAGGGACCGCCGCACAGTCGGGACGAACTGGGGCAGCTCGCCTGTCCGAATCCAGGCGGTTAAAGGGACTTTGGTCCTGCCTGCGGGGCAGTGGATATGTCACGCCCTCGGCCCAGACGGTTTGTTAGGTTCGCAAGTGCCTATCCTGTTCGAAGCTGGTAAAAGTATCCTACAAATGGAACCGCAGTATAAAACTATGTGGTACCTGCTGACGCGCAATACTAGACAAGAATAATTCATTGGGGTCCCCGTTCCTTCCGGCAGTACTGCCCAGTCGCGTTCGGCCATTGAAAGGTGGACATAATGACCAAAACGACCTTTTTCGTAAGTTTGGTAGTCGTCTTTTTAGGCTCGTCTATCACCGGGACGTTTGCGATGCCCGCTGTAGAGCAGACACCGCCACTGATTCTTTTCGACTTTGCCAGGGGCTTTGATGTCGGCTCGGTTATAACCACCGATGCAGAGGTTACGCTTCGCGGGGGTGGGGTGCTATGTATCGAAACCGGCCACAGCAAACCGTGGCCCGGCATCACATTAAAAGCGCCGGCAGGGAAGTGGGACCTGTCAGAGTATGAATATGTATCCATCGATGTGAAAAACAACGGCACCGAACAGGTTACCGTCAATTGTCGTGTAGACAATCCCGGTGCCGACGGCAGCAAGAACTGCGTGACCGATAGCATCGCTCTGAATCCGAAGGCGGCCGGAACACTTGTTGTGCGCTTGTTTCCTACTCCTTGGCGGCTTTCCGAGCCGGTCGAGTTGATTGGCATGCGAGGGGCACCGATGCATTCCGGTAAGGTCGATGCCTCCAATATCACCCAGTTGCTTGTATTCATTCGCAAGCCCGGTATCGACCACAGCTTTGAGATCAAGAACATCCGAGCGGCCGGCCACGTCGAGGTGCTGGATGCAAAGACTTTCTTTCCCTTCATCAATGAGTTCGGCCAGTTCATCCACAGCGATTGGCCCGGTAAGACGCACTCTTTGGAAGAGCTAATCGCGCACGGCGAGGCTGAGGAGGAGGACCTTGCCGCTCATCCCGGCCCGTCCGACCGCGATGAATATGGCAGCTGGACTCAGGGGCCTGGCCTTGAAGCCACTGGCTTTTTCCGGGTGGAAAAATATGAGGGTAAGTGGTGGCTGGTGGGCCCGCAAGGCCGACTTTTCTGGTCGCACGGTATTGATTGTGTCCGCAGCGCAAACGCCACACCAATTACCGACCGAAAACACTATTACCAAAATCTGCCCGAGGCCGACTCACCATTTGCGGAATTCTACGGCACAGGTAGCTGGGCCCCGCACGGTTATTACAAAGACCATTGGCCCTATGAGACGTACGACTTCAGCCGGACCAACTTCCTGCGGAAGTACGGCCCGAATTGGGAAAAAGCTCTCGCTGATATAACCCATCGCCGGCTCAAAAGCTGGGGAATGAATACTATTGCCAACTGGTCGGATAGCAGTATTTACCTGATGCGCAGGACACCGTATGTGTGCACGGTCAGCTACAGTGCCAGAAGGCTGGAAGGCTCGGAGGGCTATTGGGGCAAGTTCTACGATGTGTTTGACCCGAGCTTTCGCCACGCCCTGCGAAGGCAACTTGCATCGGAGAAAGGCAAAACCGCAGGCGACCCGTGGTGTATCGGCTACTTCGTGCACAACGAGTTAAGCTGGGGCGACGAGGTGTCGCTGGCGGAGGCGACTTTGATTTGTCCCGCTGACCAGCCGGCCAAGAAGGTCTTTGTTGACGACCTCAAGGCCAAGTACAGGACTATAGACCAGCTCAATACCGCCTGGGATACGAGGCATAAAACGTGGGAGGCTCTGGTGCAAAACCGGCAGGCCCCGGACAAAAAGAAGGCCTGGGCGGATCTGACAGCCTTTTATACCAGGATAGCCGAGACTTACTTTGAGACTATCCGCGATGAACTCAAAGAAGTTGCACCGAACCAGCTCTATATGGGCTGCCGGTTCGCCTGGGTGAACGACCGGGCGGCGCGAGCGGCGGCAAAGTTCTGCGACGTTGTCAGCTACAACCGTTACCGCTACAGCGTCGAGGAGCACCGCCTGCCGGACGGCATCGATAAGCCGGTAATCATAGGCGAGTTCCACTTTGGAGCACTGGACCGTGGTATGTTCCACACAGGGCTAAGGGAAGCGGCCAACCAGCAAGACCGCGCCGACAAGTATAAAAGTTACGTCCGTGGAGCGCTGCGGAATCCGTATATAGTCGGCACGCACTGGTTTCAGTACAAGGACCAGGCGACGACCGGCCGCGGCGACGGCGAAAACTACCAGATTGGCTTCATTGACGTCTGCGACAAGCCTTACCCCGAGATAGTCCAGGCCTGTCGCGAGGTCGGATACAACCTGTATGAATTTCGGCTACGGAATCAGTGAGGGAACTCAGCCGTATAAAATGTTTGCAAAACCGCCAACGGTGGGTATGATTATGACCATCGATGCTGGCCGTCCAATGGGAGGTACAAATGAATCGACGTGAATATCTTAAACTCGCAGGTCTTGGAGCCGCGGCACTGGCTATGCCAGGCTGCGCAAGCATCTCTAAACGACTTGCAGGCAGCGGGGCGGGGTCCCCTCCCAACATCGTCCTTATCGTTTCTGACGACCAGGGTTACCATGACTTAGGTTGCTACGGCAGTACAGAGGTCAAGACCCCCAACCTCGACCGCCTGGCCGCCGGCGGGGTTCGGCTGACAAACTTCTATGTCACTTGGCCGGCCTGCACGCCGTCACGAGGCAGTCTCCTCACGGGCCGCTATCCGCAGCGCAATGGTACCTATGATATGTATCGCAACTACCTGGTCGATCATGATCACCTTTACAGTGAGCACGAATACGCTGTATCGTTCGAGATGATCGGCGGAATGGACACCCGCGAGGTGCTTATACCCCGCGTGCTCAAACGGGCCGGTTACACCAGCGGCATCTTCGGTAAATGGGACCTGGGGCAATTGCATCGTTTTCTTCCTCTTCAACGAGGCTTTGACGAGTTCTACGGGTTCACCAACACCGGTATCGACTATTGGACACACGAACGCTATGGCGTGCCCTCGATGCGCCGCGGCGACAAGCCAACCACCGAAGATAAAGGCACGTACGCGACGGACCTGTTCCGGCGCGAGGCCATACGTTTCATTAGAAAAGCAAAGGGGCGTCAGTTCTTCTGCTACGTGCCATTCAACGCTCCGCACGGCGCCTCCAATCTCCAGCGTCCGCGTCCAGGGGTGCAGGCGCCGCTTGAGTACATACGCAAGCACTACGGCTGGTATGACCCGAAGGACGCCAGCTCCCGCAGAGCCAGACGTATGCGGTTCATGGCCGCTGTTACGTATATGGACGAGGCAATCGGCCAAATCCTGCAAGTCCTGACCGAGCAGGGTCTGCAGGACAATACTATCGTCATCTTCTTTTCCGATAACGGCGGCAGCGGAGGTTCGGCGGACAACGGTCCACTGCGCGGCGGCAAAGGCTGGATGTTCGAAGGTGGAATTCGTGTGCCCTGTATAGTGCGCTGGCCGGGTGTAATTCCGGCAGGGACGGTCTGCGATGAATTTCTGACAGCGATGGAGATATTCCCGACGCTCTGCAGGGCCGCAGACGTTCGCCCGCCCCGAGGTGTGATCCTTGACGGCTTCGACATGACTGCGGTCCTGGCCGGAAAACAAAAATCGCCTCGAAAAGAAATGTTCTGGCAGCGCAGGGCCGACAAAGCCGCGCGGGTCGGAAACTTCAAATGGGTAGAGTCATCACGCGGCTCGGGACTGTTCGACCTTTCCACGGATATCGGTGAACAGCATGACCTGTCGAAGGAAAAACCCGATGTGTTGAGCAAGGTCAAGTCGCGTTTTGCAGCGTGGAAGAAACTCATGGCCGATGCCGAGCCTCGCAGACCGTTCCGGGACTTTTAGCCGGCCATTACCCCCTGGCCCGACTGTCCCAAAAACACCGACTGACACAGTGAGGGAAAGTATGCGACTGAAATTGCAGTTTCTCGGTGCGGCTCAGAATGTTACAGGTTCTCGACACCTCTTGGAAGCCGATGGCACCCGGGTTCTTGTAGATTGCGGACTCTATCAGGAACGACAGTTGAAGGCAAGAAACTGGGAGGCATTTGCAGTACCGCCCGGCAGCATAGATGCCGTCCTTTTAACTCACGCCCATCTGGACCATTGCGGCTTGCTGCCGAAGCTGGTTCGAGATGGATTCAAAGGTAGGATATACTGTACCGCCGCCACCGCGGAGATTGCGCAGATAATATTATTGGATTCGGCCAAGATTCAGGAAGAGGACGCTGAGTATAAGCTCAAGAGACATAAGCGGGAAGGTCGAAAGGGCCCCTATCCGGAGGTCCCGCTCTATACCACCGAGGACGCTGAGGCGTGCTTGCCGCTTTACGGGCACGTCACATACCGCAAGTCCATAGAAATTAGCGATAAGGTAGAAGCGACTTTTTACGACGCCGGTCATGTCCTTGGCTCTTCGATTATAAGAGTAAAGGTACGACAGGATGGGCAAGAAAGAATTATTTTGTTCTCTGGTGACATCGGCCGGCCTGACAGGCCTATTGTGTGTGACCCAACTGTCTTTGACAAAGCTGACTACGTTTTCATTGAGTCCACCTATGGCGACAGGGTACATCATGGACCTGAAGATACAGAGGGCCCCCCCTCGTTTCTGTTTTCGCAGAAAGCACGGGGGGAACCTAAGAAGATAATTGGTGAGGTGATAAACTCAACAATAAAAGCCGGGGGTAATATTATCGTCCCAAGCTTCGCTCTCGAACGGTCCCAGGAGGTTCTATATTATATAAACGAATTATTGCTTGAGGGAACAATCCCGCGATTGAAGATTTTCCTGGACAGTCCGATGGCTACGAGGGTTACCAAGGTTTTCAAACATCACGCTGAGTTGTTTGATGAGGAGATGACTGAATTTGTCAAACGGCATAAATCACCTTTTGACCTGCCGGGACTGGAACTGGCAGGCAAGGCCGAGGAGTCGAAGGCAATTAACCGCATAAAAGGGCCGGTTATGGTTATAGCAGGCTCCGGGATGTGTACCGGCGGCAGAATAAAGTATCACCTGGTCAATAACATCTCCAGGCCCCAGTGTACGATAATGTTTGTGGGGTATCAGGCAATCGGCACGCTCGGCAGACGAATTGTTGATGGCGAGAAAACAGTCAGGATACTCGGCCAGGAGTATGAGGTCAAAGCCAGAGTGGTTCGGGTACACGGTTTTTCGGCCCACGCCGACAGGAATGAGCTGCTCGAATGGTTAAGAGAGTTGGAAGCTCCTCCGAGGAGAGTCTTTGTCGTGCATGGTGAGGCCGAAAGCGCACTTAGCTTCGGCGATTACATCAGAGAGCAAACGGGGTGGGAGGTAACTGTTCCAGCCTATAAAGACCAGATTGCTCTCGATTAACATTTCGTATTGGGCATCTTGTATCGCGTGACAGGCGTACGGGGATTTTGGTCAAATTTTTGTCCATGGAACGTTTGTAGCAGCTTCTGAACGCCGAAATTGCACTTTTTCGCGCATTTTAATCAAAAATTTTCTGATATCTTGTAGTATTGTTCTTGACGGGAAGGGGGCTAATTTGCTATAAAAAATATAGGTGAAGTCGGAGAATGAAGGTGATTTCTGGACACTAATCGGTATTTTCAAGAAAGGAGGGTAAAATCAAACCGTAAAAAATTGTCCTGGGCAGGCAAGGAATTTAGTGAAGATGGAAGTTTTTGTCGGTCGTTTTGTTGAAAAACGACCCCGACAAGCCGGATTTTGGTGTGTAGCCAAAACCTATTTAATCTAACTTTTTGGAAGGAGGACTATTATGTGTAGAAAATTGATTTGTTTCATCCTTTTTGCTTTGGTGGTCATGGCTGCACCTGTCAAGGCCGACACACTCACGGGATTGGCGGATGTTACGGTGGTTGACGATGCGATCGTCAGCCTTCGGTATGCGGGGACCGAGTATGTTGTCGCCAATGGGGACCTGGTGCTGGGCACAACGACGCGGTGGTATATCCCTGCCGACACGGGCGTTGAAACGTTATGGCCGGAAGGAGATCCTGCTCCGGCGGCGACGGTCAGCGGAACATCGAGCCCTAAGGCCGGCGACGTAGGCTCGAAAGCCGATAACTTCCTCTTCAAGTTGGAAGGGAGCACTAACATTTCATCGATTGATGGGATCGACTTCCAGCAGACGATCTTTGAGTCCCTGACGGATACGATCTTCGTGTTCGAGCGAAACGGCAATGACAACGGTACTGTTCAGGCCATCTTGGCGGACGGCTCGCTGGGAACCGCGATGACGCTCACGTCAAAAGGCGAACCTTATGCCAGCACGGGAGTCGACGTGAATGGCCAGACGGCCTATGGCTATGTCGTAACAACGGACGTACCTGTGCAGGGTGTGCGAATCACCGCATCGGGACACGACACACTTAGTATTTCGACACCAAAAGGAGCTGAGCCCGGAGTCACGATCATAGTGGAGGCCGGTGGGGACATCGCCGCGGCGAACGCGACGGCCGTGGCCGGCGATA
>CAYGBH010000211.1:0-7214 GCA_964348055.1 uncultured Pirellulales bacterium | reverse complement strand
GCCCTGATACGTCCAGTGCGACGTTGAATTCGTCCGATTCCTGGTAGAGAAAATGGCTGGCATCGGCAGTTCGGTTGTTTCCCTGGCGATCATAGGTACTACGCATATAAGCCCTGACACCGATGCGGTGATACGCAAGCCGGTCCCACATGCGATAGGCATCGAGTCCCACCGGAATTTGCGGAGGCTCATTTGATTGCTTGAGCACAGCCGAATCTGCAGAGTAGCAAACATCTATTGTCCAGCTTGAAGCAAGCAAGACAAGGGGCAGCAAAAATAAGAGCCTGTTAATTCTCATACTCGTATACTCCATTTGAGTGACACACTTTAGGATAGCTGGAACTATCGCTTCGGTCAAAACAAAAAACTTCCCGACCAGTCGGCTCCTTGTCTTTTAGATGGTGATAAGTCCTTGCGCAATTATAATAGGCTGCAAAAGAAAATCATTGAATTACCATAAAAATTTTATATTATCGGAGATAGTTGTTTGACGGACCGAAGTTAAGGAGTTCTTTTATGAAAAGTAAAATAAGCCGACGCCAATTTGTTAAGTTCATCGCTGCCAGTGGAGTTGCCAAACTGGGAGCGACAATGCTATCGGGGTGCACAGAAGGATTTTTTTCAAGAACAACACACCCTTTAGCACAGCACCAGCGAGATACAATTAGCAGGCCAAACTTTGTTATCATCTTCTGCGACGACCTGGGCTACGGTGATCCGGGCTGTTACGGCCATCCGACTATTCGTACGCCGAACCTTGACCGGATGGCCCGGGAGGGACAGAAGTGGACGGACTTTTACGTAGCGGCATCTGTTTGCTCGCCGAGCCGGGCGGCGCTAATGACTGGACGGTTGCCGGTTCGCAGCGGGATGTGCAGTGATAAGCGGCGCGTTTTGTTCCCGGATTCGGCGGGAGGCCTGCCAAAGCGTGAGATTACTATCGCCGAGGCACTAAAGACCAAAGGCTATGCCACAGCTTGCATCGGCAAGTGGCACCTGGGTCACCTGCGGCAATACCTGCCGACGGCCAACGGCTTTGATTACTATTTCGGTATCCCCTACAGTAACGACATGGACTCGGTCTCCGGTCACGGGACAAGTCCGGCTGAACTGGCAGAAGCCGAGCCACAATGGTGGAACGTGCCGCTGATGCGCAACGAGGAAATCATAGAACGGCCTGCCAACCAATATACGCTTACCAAACGCTACACGCGGGAGGCAGTCAGGTTTATTCGCCAGAGCAAACACAAGCCATTCTTTCTCTACTTTGCTCACACCTTCCCGCACGTGCCACTTTTTGCCTCGAAGCAGTTCGATGGCAGGAGTCTGCGGGGTCTTTACGGCGACGTGGTTGAGGAGCTGGATTGGAGCATCGGCAAGGTGCTTCAGACGCTCAAAGATGAGGCTCTGACGGAGAATACCTTGGTGGTATTTACCTCAGATAACGGGCCATGGTTGACCAAGAAGCAGTTCGGCGGCTCGGCAGGGCTGCTCCGTGAAGGCAAGGGCTGCACGTGGGAAGGAGGAATGCGCGAGCCGTGCATTACGTGGTGGCCGGGGAAGATTAAGCCCGGTGTTGTCGACGATATTGGCTCGACGATGGACCTGTTCACGACCATTCTAAAACTGGCCGATGCTCCGGTACCGACCGACCGGGTCATTGACGGCGTTGACCTGCGGCCGGTGCTGTTCGGAACCGGGCCCAGTCCACGCAACGTCATGTTTTACTACCGCGGCGCAAAGCTCTATGCTGTTCGTAAGGGCCCGTATAAAGCGCACTTTTTCACCAAGCCGGCCTACGGCCGCAATCTCAAAGAAACAAAACATGACCCACCGCTGCTTTACCACCTTGCCCACGACCCTTCAGAAAAATTCGATGTGTCCAAGGACCATCCCGAGATAATCGCCGACATTCGTAAAGAGGTTGAGCAGCACGTGGCAAATCTGGTTCGGGGCGAAGACCAGTTCATCAAGACTATCAAGGGCGATTGATAAAAGCATCTGGAATACTCGTAGTTTGTGTACGATATGAGTATCCTGTAAATTTCACTTGGAACGAAGGAGCACAGGGATGACCAGAAACAATCTGCGATCGATAGCGCTGCCGCTTTTCTTAACGGTTTTGGTTGGGGGCTGTGAGTCAACCAAAAAAGCAAAGCCTTTGACTGAGACGGAGAGCTCAGTTGAACAAACGATCCGGCAGGAGCATCATCTCTCAGACGAGCCGACTTCCGAAAACGACGAGCGTCTCAGGAGGGGTCTTGCCAAATATCCCAGGGCTGACATAAACGGTGACGGCGTGCTGACATTGAGCGAAATCCGGGCGTACATGGCCAAGCAGAGAGAGGCAGGCAAGCGTCGTGGTACAGCCGGTCTCGCTGCCGACTTTCGGCGGGTTTTTGAGGACAGACAATACGTGAGCAGGGACGGTGAGCGGCTTCGGTATGACCTCATGAAGCCCAAGAATTATGACCAGGGGAAGAAATATACACTTGTGCTCTGTCTTCACGGAGGCGGTGGGAGCACACGAGCTGCACGTGTCCTCGCCAACGCCACATTGCGCGTAAAGTATCCTTGTTTCGTCCTTGCGCCCGAGGCCTTAGTAGGCGAAACGTGGGGCAAGCACTCTCCCCAAATAATGACTGACGTGCAGCCATTAGTGCTGGAGATTATTGAGACCTTGAAGAGTGAATTCAGTATTGATACCAGACGTCTCTATATAACCGGCCAATCGATGGGTGGATTTGGTACATACGCCTTTATCACCCGCAACCCAGGCATGTTCGCAGCAGCGGTACCGGTGTGCGGCCGTGGCGACCCGGCTGAGGCCAAGTATATTGCCAAGATACCTATCTGGATATTCCACGGTGACAAAGACCGCCTTGTGTCGGTGGACTACTCGCGAGATATGTTTGAAGCCCTCAAAAAGGCTGGCGGCAATCCGAGGTACACCGAATACGAAGGCGTCGGGCACAACAGCTGGGACAAAGCCTACGCCACGGACGAACTCTGGGCATGGCTCTTTGCACAGAGAAAGAAGGACAAATAAAGCTAATGATTGGTCTGGAAAACGTAGTTTTTTGATATTTCTATTTTCTTCTTAATGCACGAAAACTGCTCCTATGGAATCATTCCTTGACAAGACACCGCAAATAAAAGTAGAATGCAGGGTAAGATTGAGTGCTATAGGCTTGAGAACACCTTGTTATGATTAGGCGCACAAAAAACCTTAATTTATGAAAAAGATATGTTCAATTACTATAAGCGTTTTGCTCGTTCTTTCGATTTTAGGCTGCACCGGAAGGGTCGCTGAGATTTTTAAGTCGCAGCGAGCTGTTTGCGAGACCAAGTCCGATGAGTCTAAAGAGGAGAACTGTAAAAAGGTTAACGAACGAATTGTTTTTTCCAGTAATCGTTCCGGTCCGTGGCGTATTTGGATCATGAATGCAGATGGCTCAGCTATGCGCCAACTGACTAAGGGCGAACCTGACGACCACGATGTGGACCCTGCTTTTAGCCCCGATGGAAGGACCATTCTATTCAGTTCCAACCGCGGCGGAAAGAACGGTATATGGAAAATACCCCTCAATGGAGCTTCAAGCCCCGAAAGAATCTGCGATGGAGACCAGGCGGAATGGTCACCCGATGGTACGAGGATTGTCTTTAAGCGTAACGAAAAGATTTATATCCGCAATTTAGCCAGCGGAAAGGAAAAGGGAATCAGCCCGATAGACTGGCCTCACTGTTCAGGGCCCGCGTGGAGTCCTGACGGCAAAACCATAGCCTTCGCCTGCAGATGGGATGCAGGCAACATGATTTTCACCGTTGAAGCGGCAGGTGGCAAACCCACGAAAGTTTATGATAAACAAGGAGCCTGTGAACCGCACTGGTCCCCGGATGGACAACTTCTCGCGTACGAAACAGAAACACATATCTGTACCATCAGGCCGGATGGGACGAAAAATCGCATGATTACCTACTTTGGAGGTGTGCAGCATTATCCTCAGTGGAGCCCTGATGGCAAATATCTGGTCTATTGTCAGGGCGTGACGGAGCGCGGCCCCTGGGAACTCTATATAATTCCTTCAAAAAGCGGAACACCGGTCAAGCTCACGGAGGGTGGTTCTGACATGAATCCCGACTGGAAATAGAATCCTTATTTGGTGAGTGGTGAATGGTAAATGGTAAATGGTATTAACAAATAACCAATAACAAATTACACATCACCAATTAACAATGAGACTTTGCCAATCCATAATGGGTGTCTTAGCCGTGTCGTGTGCTTGTGTTGGGGCGGCGTCAGCATCGGATGTGCAGCATATCAACAGTATCCTTAATCAGACTCCATTTACCTACCTGTTGGATACCTTCTCCCCATCGGCAACCGCCCTGTCCGAGGCAGAGCTGGCCCGGAAGACGGGCTGGACAATAGTCCCGGAAGATAATCTCACGCACAAATTCAGGGGCGATACCGTTGTTCTAAATGATAAGATTATGATTGTTTTACGCCGTAGCGGCTTCGGTGCCGAGGTTTACTCAAAAAACCAAGACGGTCGGAAGCAACGCGCGCAACTTTTTGCATGCGCAGGCAGAGCGGACCGGGCGACCAGCCTGTTTTCGGTCAGAATAATTGAAAACAACCCAGCGGCAGTAATGTTGGAAGCGGTCTTCCAGACACAACAAGGCAAGCATGTCTCGGCCACTTATCGGTTGACTACGGGCCAGGTCTGTCTGGAGGTATCTCCGGGTAAAGGTATGGACAAAGTCCTGGTTCAGGTAGATAGCCGGTATGTGGTTGTTCCGGATTTTTTTGCCGATGACCTGGTTTTCAATCCTGAAAGCTTTGAAGGTCCCCGTATCGGTTTACCTGCTGAAAATTTTCTGCTGCATATGCTTAAAGGCAATGACGCAATTGTTATGTGCGTATGGGAGTCCGACAAGCAGAACGCGCAGGCCGTTTCTTGGGACTCAATTATGCAAGAAGGTAGCAAAATGGGAATCCATATAGAGTGTGTCAAAGATAAGCGTATCTGGGTTGCGTTTATGGAAGGTTCCAATATCTGGCACGAACGGTTGATTTGGGATAATGATAAGGGCAGGGACATCGTTCTTGATTGGAAACCACCATTTCCTGCCAAGTGGCGGGCTGATTTTATTAAGAAGGATGAATTGGCCGAATCGTGGAACTTCGTGGAGGAGCAGGAACTGGATTCAGTTTCCACTGGGGATGAATCAGCCTGTTCCTGTTGGTTTGATGGTGGCCGTGCCTGTGTAAAGGCGCCAAAATTGCGAACGATAGAAAAGTCCAGGAGCAATGCGGCCGAGTATGCGTGGCCGGTTATAGTCTATCCTATCGACCGCAGCCGGACTACACCTCTTAGGGTCTTCTGCCCAATCGACATTTTGAGAAATACCCTGGGAGTGGGCCCGTGTCAGTACATCCTGGAAAAAGAAGGTTTTGGCTCTGATACACAACCCACGGCGGACCAGGTAACGAATTGGGTCGAAAACATGTTCAGGAAGAAAAAAGAAAAACAGGCCGCTGCCGAAATCGAGGAACGCTTCAAACACATGGTAGAACATATGAAGCAAACTCAGTCGCGGATCAGGCAATACGGCGATTTTGCGAGGCAGCTGCGAAGACTAAAAGAAAAGCAAGAACCGAACAAAGCTGTTGCCGCCGCTTCAGGCAAGCTCTGGGGCATAGTTGACGATTTGGAACAAAATATCGTCAGAAGGTCGCAAGACGCGAGGTCCTCTGAATCTGCTGTGCACCTGGCAGATAAAGTTATTGCTCTTATTGGGCAAAGTGGTGCCCTCGCGCAATGTCAGGAACTGGGCTCGCAAATCCGCGCAATTGCCGCTGTTCAGGATAGGGCGTTGTCCAAATGCCGCATGGCGGTAAGACGGATAAAACAAGAATGTATAACTGTCGCAGGCAGAGAACCACAAACTGCTGATTTTGCCCGAGAGCTCCAGCAAATAGCCGAACAAATGTTACATAAAAAGTGATTGGTTACAATCTTGGCCAGCCAAGTTATCATATTTGAGTTAATTTAGAGGGATAAAATGAAAATTCAAAGACGCACCATGTTAAGAGTTTATTTGGCGATATTGATTCTCATTCCGGCCGTTTCCAAGGCAGGCTATAGCCAGCAGACCAGCACCGGAGCCGAGGGGCCGTTTACCTATTTATTTGACACGGGTACTTTGTCGCCTGTTCCGCTGGCAGGCAAAGCCCTCTCGAAAAGGGCCGGCTGGACCAAACTGCCGGAGGACAAAGTTGTTCACGAATTTAAGGGCGACGTTGTTTTCATGAATGACAGGCTGGCCGTTGCCCTGCGCCGAAGAACCTGCAGCGCCGAAATATATTCGAGAAGGGGCGACGACTTCAAAATGCACGGCCTGCTTACACCCGTGGCCGAAGACCAGGCTGTCAGGTTCTCGTCAGTAAAAATAGTACAGAACAACGCCAACGGCGTGGCAATCGATGCCGCCATTAGAACGGCAAACAGGCAAATTTTAATCTTGCGTTATGAGCTGCACATGGGCCAGACTTTTATTAAGACCGAATCGGTGCGGGGCGTAACGCGGCTCGGCGTACAGGCACCATGCCGGCTTGCGGTACTGCCGGACTTCTTCGCTGATGATATAGTTATTGATGCTGAGGATATACCCGTCTCAAAAGCTGAATTGCCAAGCGAGAATTTCATAATGCACATGCTGGGCAATGGGCAAGCAATCCTTGTGTGCGTATGGGACAAGCGCGGTGAGGATGTGCGGATTAGATTAGCCGGCCAGGGCAGCAAAAGAGTTATAACCGACTCAGAAATACACTACGGCAACGGGGGCAGGATATGGGTAGCAGTTTTGGAAGATGAGGGAATCTGGCACATGCAGAAGGTCAAAAAACGAGATGCTGGCAATGTTATTCAACTCGACTGGGAGAGGCCGTACGCTGCGTTGTGGCGCGTCGATTGGAGACTCGACAATAACCTTACAGACAGTTGGGAAATGGTTTCCCAGGGGCCGGATGGAGAGTACGTTAAGCACGGCTGGTTCGGACAGCCGGAGTCGTTTGGTACTCCTGATTGGATGAGAGCCGCCCGGAAAAGATGGACCACCGTGTTAGGCTGGTTCCAGTACCCCTGTTGGGTGGACAAGGATGGCCGGGGTTTCCTGCAGCCGCTAAAGAAAAAGCTGCGCTTCCAGGG
>CAYGBH010000210.1:0-7234 GCA_964348055.1 uncultured Pirellulales bacterium | reverse complement strand
AGTGCAAATCCGATAATCCCGATACTCAACAATTTTGTGGTGAGTGTGGCGCGAAACTGGTTGCTGCCAAGGATGTCACTGCCTCTTCCACCAAGAGTTTTGAGACCCCCAGGACCGAATTAACCACAGGCTCTGTTTTTGCCGGCAGGTATAAGATCATTGAAGAACTGGGCAAGGGCGGCATGGGGAAGGTCTACAAGGTAATAGATAAGCAGCTAAATGAGGAGGTGGCGTTAAAGCTCATAAAGCCGGAGATTGCCTCAGATAAGAAGACCATCAAGAGATTCAGCAACGAACTAAAACTTTCCCGCAAGATTAGCCACAGAAACGTAGGCCGTATGTATGAACTCATGGAGGACAAAGGCACCTTGTTCGTTACTATGGAATATGTGCCGGGTCAGGACTTAAAGGGGCTAATTAGGCAAACGGGACGATTAGCAACAGGGACGACAATATCCATAGCCAAACAGGTATGCGAGGGTCTGGCCGAGGCTCACGGCTTAGGAGTGATACATCGTGATCTTAAGCCCAACAATATTATGATAGATAAGGGGGGAAATGCCCGGATTATGGACTTCGGGATAGCCCGGTCCCTCTCAGGAAAGAGTCTGACAGGCGCCGGTGCGATGATCGGGACGCCGGAATATATGTCACCGGAACAGGCCGAAGCCGAAGAAGTCGATCAGCGCTGCGATATCTATTCGTTAGGTGTAATCCTCTATGAGATGGTGACCGGGCGACTGCCCTTTGAGGGGGAGACGCCGTTAAGTATCGCCATGAAGCATAAGGGGGAGATTCCCACAGATCCTAAAGAGCTGAATCCTCAGATTCCTGAGCATTTAAGTCAGCTAATCCTTAAATGTATGGAAAAAGATAAGGAGAACAGGTATCAGGATGCGGAAGAATTGCTTTCGGAGTTGGATAATATTGAGTCGGGCATTCCCACCATGGAGAGGGTGGTTCCCAAGAAAAAGCCGCTGACCTCAAAGGAGATAACGGTAACCTTGAGCCTAAGAAAGCTCCTTATTCCTGCTTTGATTATAATAGCTTTGGTAATTGTCGGGGTGAGTATCCGGCGGTTTTTTCCTTCAAAAGTTCCGAGTGATATCCCCTCAATCGCAGTCCTGCCTTTTGAAGATTTTAGCCCGGCTAAGGATCAGGAGTATTTTTGTGAAGGATTGAAAGAATCAATTATTCACGCGTTGAAACAAGCTCGGAATTTACGGGTTCCCGCGACAACCTCTCTATTTGAAGGTAAGCAGCGCGATTATCGAGAAATCGGCCAGACGTTGAAGGTCAGGACGGTGCTGGATGGAAGTGTACAAAAGGTCGAAGACAAGGTACGAATCATAGCGAAACTCATTGATATAGCGGATGAGTCTATTATCTGGACCGACCAGTTCGACCCGGAGCAGGAGGATATTTTTTCCATCCTGGATAAGATTTCCATGACCATTGTAGATGAGCTTGAGGTAAATCTTTTGGGAGGAGAAAAGAACAAAATCGTAAAGCGTTATACCGAAGACCCTAAAGCCTGGGACCTATATTCGTGGGGACGTTACTTCTGGAACAAACGAACGGAAGATGGATTCAGGGCAGCAATAAACTACTTTGAGCTGGCAATTGAAAAGGACCCCTCTTATGCTCTTGCTCACGCGGGATTGGCAGACTGCTACAACCTCCTCGGTATCTACGCCTACCAGGCGCCCGATGAGGCTTTTCCGAAGGCAAAGGAAGAGGCACAGAAAGCACTGAGTATCGATAACACCCTCGCTGAAGCTCATACTTCGCTAGCCTGGGTCTTATTATTTTATGAATGGGACCAGGAGCATGCTGAGAGTGAATTAAAACGGGCGATTAAGATCGATTCAAAGTATGCGACAGCTCACCACTGGTATGCGTTTTTTTTAGCTTGTATGGAAAGGCACAACGAAGCTATTGTTGAGATAAAACGAGCCCAGGAGCTTGATCCCGGTTCAGTCATAATAAATACGGATATAGGATCGATTTATAATTTTATGCGCAAGTACGACCAGGCAATAGAAGCATACCAAAATGTGCTTGAGATGGACGCGGAATTCTGGAAGGCGCACCAGGGCCTTGCTGAGGCTTATTTTGAGAAGGAAATATATGAGGAAGCTCTCGCAGAAATTCAAAAAGCAAAGGACTTGTGTAAAGGTTGGCGACCACTGATTGAATCGTCGATAGGAATTACCTATGCGCGTATGTGCAAGAGAGCAGAGGCGCAACAAGTGCTAAACAATTTATTAGAACGATCAAACCAAGAGTATGTTCCTCCAGTCATTTTTGCAATCTTTTATTTTGCCCTGGAAGAAAATGATAAGGGCTTCTTCTGGCTCGAAGAGGCATATAAGGGACGCGACCCTTGGCTGACTTTTCTCAGAATAGAACCAACTTATGATCCCGTTCGCTCAGATCCGCGGTTCACTGCTATGCTGGAGAAAATCGGATTGGATAAATGATTGAAAGACTACTTCTGGTGGACTAAGTCGTGATAATTTTGAGAATATTTAACAGTTGTATTCCGGCAGAGATTCTTGAATGAGTGATGCTGAAGAAAGAAACGACAAGCGGGCAGGTAAGGAAGAAGACCTTCCCACTGCCAGTTTTAGCGGCTCGGTAAAAGGTGCAGGGAGGCGATTGTTAGGTCCGAAAAACGACATGTTCTCAGTGTAAAGAGCTAAGCTGACCACAACCAGGACAGATAAGACCTGCAATAGCGTTGTATAATCACTTCGGCCGGAAAGGCTGCCCTCTGCTCTTGTCTTCGACAAGAAGACGCGGGGGCGGCCTTACCTAAAAAGTACCAGTCCACTTTAGCCGATATTATTATCGTGCTTCCAATCAAAAAAGGGCAAGCTGAGACTGTTGGCGCCCGGCAATGATCAGAGAAGGTCTATAATCTTGAGTTTGCCGGCCAAGAAAACCGCTGCCTGTAAGATGGGGTAAGCAGCCGTTAGTAAACGGGCGGCGATGCAAAAGCTGATGTCCAATAGAGAGCAGTTTAGCAATTTAACTTAGAGCAAGATAATGAGCGTTTTCAATAATCTTACAGGTTCGTTGTGGGTTCCACTGACAGCAGCCGACGTGATGAGGAAGGATGTAGTTACCATTTGCTCGGATGAAACGATAGCATCAGCGGCGAAGATTATGTCCGAGAATCACGTTTCGTGTACCGTCGTTATGGACAATGGCAGTGTGTCAGGTATCCTTACCGAGACCGACTTTCTCAAAAAGGTTGCGGTCAGGGAAAAGGATTTCGATAGGATAAAGGTAAGGGACATAATGTCTTCTCCGGTAGAGACTATACCCCCTCATTTGTCTGTGTTTGATGCCATCAGAATTATGGAGGAAAAGCACATAAAGAGACTGCCAATCCTGGAGAAGAAACAGCTCGTCGGGATTGTAACACAAACAGACCTGGTTCAAGTTGTGACATTCTACGGCAGGTGGAAGGATGTAGAGGAGATAATGAGCAAGGATGTGGCTGGAATACAGAGCGACGCGAGCATAGTGGAAGCGGCGGAAATTATGACCAGACGCAAAATATCGTGCATCGTAGTGCTGGAGGGGGACGAGCTGGTGGGTATTGTCACGGAAAGAGACCTTCTGGGAAGAGTTGTGGCGCTGCAAAAGAGCCCCGACCAGATTACGATGAGGGAGGTGATGTCTACACCCGTGGCGAGCGTGTCGGCCGATTACTCGGTGTTCAGCAGCAGCAGGATTATGGAGAAAATGGGTATCCGCCGACTGGTTGTTACGGAGGACAAACGGCCGTGCGGGATTATATCCCAAACAGATATCCTCAGGGCAACCAAAAAGAAGCTGGAAATGGACACCGCTGAACTGTCCCACCTGCGTCGGCGGTTGAAAACGGAGCAGTCGTTTGCCGGGATCGTGGGCCGCAATGCAAAGATGCTGAAATTATTTGACACTATCAGGGAGGTTGCCGAGGTCAATGTCCCTGTGCTAATTCAAGGCGAAAGCGGCACAGGTAAAGAGCTTGTTGCCGCAGCTATTCACAATGAAGGCCCCCTGGCTGATAAGCCCTTCGTTGCTGTCAATTGCGGGGCACTGCCCGAGGGGGTCCTGGAAAGTGAGCTGTTCGGACATGTTAAGGGGGCTTTTACCGGAGCTGTCGGTGACAGAAAAGGCCGTTTTGAGCTGGCAGATGGAGGAACAATCTTTCTGGATGAAATCGGAGAGCTCCCCGCTTCGACGCAGGTCAAGCTCCTGCGGGTTCTCCAGGAAGGGACCTTTCAGCGCGTGGGCGGGGAGGAGAACATAAAAGTCGATATACGGGTTATCAGTGCAACGAATAAAAATCTCACAGAGGAGGTGGCAGCAGGAAGATTTCGGGAGGACCTTTTCTACAGATTGTGCGTGGTCCCCGTATATCTGCCGCCGTTGCGTGAACGGCGAAACGATATCCCGCTACTGGCCGAGAACCTCCTGAAGAGGGCCCTGAAAGAGATGGACCGAGAAGATGTTGTATTATCACCGGAAACTGTCGATGTTATGATGGACTATGACTGGCCTGGAAACGTTCGCGAGCTCGAAAATGCCCTTCAATATGCGCTGATAAAATGTAGAGGTAACCTGCTGCTGCCAGAATATTTACCCTTGAAGATTCTTAAGACATACACCCCGAGACACAGCTACCCCAAGAAACAGCGAAAACGCAAGCTTGATGCCGAGACCGTGTGGCGGACCCTGGATGAAACCGGCGGCAATAAAGTCGAGACCGCACTGAGGCTTGGCGTTTCGCGAGCCACACTGTATCGATTCCTCAAAGACAGCGAAAGAACAAGCGAGCCCTGTACCACTTAAGTAAGGGGCGAGCATGAAGTCCGATAACATGTCTTTTAAGTACCTCAAATAGTCTTCAAGTGTCTCAAATAGTTTGGCGCCTCATTTACTCTCAATGAGACACCACAATCTCGAAGACCTGCCACCAATCCACACATAACGATTTGAGAAATAAGACCTTATAAAACCTTCCGGCAAAAGTGCTTCGTCTACCCTTCTGCAGCCGACCTCTTGATGTCTCATTAACGGCTTTGAATCAAGACATTCCCTGGCCGGGCCTGGAAGATTCTATCAACATATCTGCTTACTATACATAGACTTACGGTTTTTCCGCGGCTGCACTCGGTAGTTGGGCACGCCGGTTGTTTATTAATGTCAGAAAGATAAGCAAACCAGGGCAGCCTGGCAACCAAATAGGGGGTTTCTTGAGGGGGGTAAGACAATGGTTAAGAAGATTGAGTGCAGAGTTATCCGGTCAGTTCCGTTGAATCAAAAAACTTCTGAGCATGGTCAACCCAAAAGAGCAAACAGGCAACCTGCTTCGACCAAGACCGTCGGTGGAGAAAATGCAGAACTGAAGCCTTATGAGCAAAACACTGATACTACAGCCCATTCGAGCGATAAGGTAAAGTCCGATAACGACAAGTCTTTCGGCCGGCCCAAATTCGCTGAAGAAGCCGTACAGGGTCAATTTTTAGATGTGTGGGCGTAACTGCACAGTACCTTGATTCCTGCTCCTGATGGAGCGTATTCCATAAAACTCTAATTGAAATGCCAATGCGCAGATAATAAAGGAGAAACAAAGTGGATAACCAAAGCAAAGCACATATTTTGAAAGCGTTACAGACAGCCGGTGACTTAATAAGCCTCGCCAACAACTCAGACATACTGCGAAATGATAAGGTCTGCGGCATATTGCTGGGGGTAATGCAACATTGTGCCTATAGAATTCATCGCCACGCAGAACGCAACCGCCAAGCCCTCAAAGCAAAAAGCCGAGGGCGGCAGCGTGTTTTGGAGCTACAACAAGAGCAGAGGCGGAACCTTAACAAGTCAATAATGATTCTTGGTGGCGCTGATTCTGGTTGTCACTGCCGTCGTCGGACCGGCTAATGCAACAACCATCCTCCCGACCGACGCCACAGAAAGCCTTGGCCGGCTGAGCTTCACAGATGGTAACCTCATCGATTACAGTCCGATAACAAATACTGCGACTTTATATTTCGAGGAAAGTCCCTTCGGTAACAACGCTGACATCGACGGCGTTCACGTTACACACATCCCCCAGCCGGCAACAGTAATCACACTTGGTCTGGGCTGCATGGTATTGGTTCGCCAACAACCCAAACAGAAAAAAACCCGATAAGGGCACCGGGAAAAAACTAACGAAATTACAACTGCTTCGTGCCTGAGTGCAAGCAGCCGCGTAAAGACTCAAACACAATAATATTGATTGCGCGTGTTACTGAGCTTATATTGTAACCGAACCTTGTCTGAGAGCCTGGAGAAGCTTAGTGACCGGACACGCGAACATTCGAAAAATTGACCTCTCGGCGACCTTCGCCTGCATTGGTGTGCTGTTCTTTTGGTCGTTAGGACCGATTTTTATATCATATCTGACCGGTTATGTTGATTCGTGGACACAGAACCTGCTGCGTTATTTAGCGGCTTGCCTATTTTGGCTGCCATTTCTTCTGATTTCCATCAAAAATAAACAGATTGATAGAAGGCTCTGGCGAAGAGCTATTGTGCCGGCTGGGGCGAATATCATTTTCCAGAGCTTGTGGGCGGGAGCTTTTTACTACATCGGCCCAGCCTTTATGGTTCTGCTAACGAAAACATCTGTTATCTGGATAGCCGGCTTTTCTTTTGCTTTCTTCGCCGACGAAAGGCCGTTGGTCAAAAGCAAACGCTTCTGGTTAGGGTTGGTGCTTTCGGTAATCGGTGTGGTCGGTGTGATGTATTATAAGGTGGATTTGGCTGCGACCAGGACTATAACCGGCATAGCTATTGCCCTTGCGACGGCCTTTATGTGGGGGGTGTACACGGTCTCTGTGAGAATCGCTTTTAGGGACATTGATTCCCGCAGCGGTTTCTCGGTGATAAGCATCTACACAGTTGCCGGGCTTTGTGTACTCGGACTGTTGTTTGGAAGACCACAGGATTGCGTTACAATGGGTATACGGCAGTGGGCGTGTGTTGTGATTTCGGGGGTGATGTGCATAGCGTTAGGCCACGTGCTTTACTACGCCGCGATTAAACGCATCGGGGCGACTATCCCGTCGCTTGTAATACTGTCGCAGCCGTTTGCAGTGCTCGCGATGTCCAATGTCGTATTTGGGGAATCGCTAAATATCTTTCAGTTGGTTTTCGGAGTGGTTTTGTTGGCCGGCTCGGCCCTTGC
>CAYGBH010000209.1:0-7257 GCA_964348055.1 uncultured Pirellulales bacterium | reverse complement strand
TGATGCGTGGACAGACCGCACAGGTCAATACCGTTGATAAGGGCACGGCGCTTGAGGCCCTGCAGATAGTCGTTGGATTCGGTTTCCATCTGAATATGTAGTATCTCCACGCCGTCGAAGCCCATACGGGCGGCTTCGTCGATACAGGTTTCGATGGGTAGCTTCAGACCCTTCTTGAAACGCCAGAAAGAATAAGTCGAGACAGCAATACGGTTGGGACGCCGAGATTTTGCAACGCCTTCTCCGGCGAAAGTTTGCGCAGTAGATGAAAAAGAAGTAAAACCAACGGCAGCAGTCACTGCGACCGAGCGGGCGAGAAAAGTCCTACGCTGCATTGATTTCATAAGTTGTCCTTTCTAATTCTATTTCTTCTTGCTCTTCTTGGCCGCGGCCTCAACCTGTGCGAGCATCTTCTGTAGCGCTACTTTATCAAAGATCTTGCCGCCAACCACGACAGCAGCGATTTTCCGGGTATTGCTGATGTCTTGCAGCGGGTCGGCATCCAGCAGGACCAGATCGGCAACCTTGCCCTGCTCAATAGTCCCCATCGAATCCAGCTTACCCAAGCACTTGGCCGGATTGTACGTTGCAGTCTGCAGGGCTTCCATGGGCGATAGTCCAGCTTGAACGAACAGCGTCAGCTCATCCTGCAGGTCTAATCCGGGCGTGTACGTATCCATCCCCGCTAATAGTCCCACACCAGCATCCCTCATCGCACCGACAATCGCCAACTGATTCTCACATAATTTCTTAAGGTCAGTCCGCCCTTCTCCAGTTGCCGCAGCAACTCTAACATCGTTCTTCCACTTATACCTGTAAGATAGCGGCATGTATTTGAGTCGCGGGTAATTCGCTAAGTCCTGCTCACTGAGAAACAACATACTGTTGTAGGCCATGAGCGTTGGGCACACCCAGGTGCTGTTCTTTACGAAACGTGCAAAGAGTTCCGCCGCCTTTTCTTCGCTGCAGGTGATGTCCGCAATTAGCTTATAGCGGGCGCGCACGTGGGGCAAGCTCCTCGGGCGTGTATCCCGGGTTTCTTTGGCTTTCTTTCTAAGTTCTTCTTCTCCTTCACTTGAGCATGCCATCAAAACGAAGAGGCAGTGTTCGATACTCTGTTGCCCAGCGTCTGAGGCCTCAGCCAAGCTCACAAAGAAGGGCACGTGTCCGGCAAACGGGATTCCCTGTTTCTTTGCCTCATCGGCAATACCAAAATAGGCATCTCGCGGTATATGGTTGCCGACCTTTATAAGATCTGCGCCCTCCTTTTTGGCCTTCCTGACAACTTGCCGTCCTTCGTCTTCACCGCTACCGGCAGGAAAATCACCCCTAATCCCAATAACTGGGCTTGAGATGACCATCCGGGGCCCTATCAGTTTCCCAGCCGAAATCTCTTGGCGCCACTTGTGATGCACCGGCTCTCCCGCCATCACACGTACGCCTGTTACTCCGTTGCCGGTGAAGAGGGCAAGGAAGTTCTTTCCCGACCATGGGTGGATGTGCATATCCCAGAGGCCGGGTATGAGAAACTTGCCTGTGGCATCCACAACGTGCGCATTTTCCGGCATGTCGAGGTTGGCGGTTTTGCCAAGCGCCGCGATGCGGTCACCCTTTATCACCACCGTCATGTCGGGTTTGGCTGGCGCGCCGGTGGCATCTATCACCGTGACGTGAGTGAAGACAAGCGTCTTTTGGCCATGGCCGGCGTTTACAGCGGCCGCCTGTTCGTTGCGGCTTTGACTGGATGAGCAGGAACTAACACCAACTGCAGCAACGACGGCAATTATCCAAGCCAGAAAGGTTCTGGGCTTTACGGATTTCATAGTCCATTCCTTCCAATGTTGTTCTCTCACAACAAACTACGATTGATTACTAATTTGCCAACATCGGCTACCTTTTGCTATGGGCTCGCTATGCAAAGGGCCGGGGCCTCGCAGTCCGGGCGGCGTTAATCTCGGCGGCCATCTGCATAAACCTCGGCATTGTGTGATCGAAGAAACGCTTGTAGGCCTCACAGAAATAGCTCTCTCTGCCAAAACTGTCTTTATCAAAGGGGGCTCTATCTTTCATACATCCCCCGCGACAGATGGCAAGATGTCTGCAGACAAGGCATTTATTGCAGAGGTTTTGTTTGGCCCGGGCAAATTCTCTCTTTTTGGTGCTGGCGGCCAGCTTTTCTATCGGCGTTTCAAAAATGTTACCCAATCGCCACTTCGGCTCGACGAAAAAATCACAGCAGAAAGCATCGCCGGTATACTCAATCACAATATATTGACTGCACTGTTTGTCGAACGTGCAAATCGTATGTTTACCGTTGACGCAGTACGAGACTATCGAATCAAAGTTGCGAATGCTCAAATTCTGCTGGGACCCCGCTTTGCGGGAATCCGACCCATATTCGTACCAGCGGTCAAATAACCTGCATAAGAAGCTGCCGTATTGCTCCGGCGTAATCGAAAAGTCTGCAATTTCGCCCGTCGCCGGGTCAACCTCCACACAAGGAATAAACTGTAAGAACCTTGTCCCAAGCCCGACAAGAAAATCAAACACCTCGTCGGGATGTTCCGCATTCTTGGCGTTCAGCAAGGTAAGAGTATTAAATTCAACCTTATATTTTTTGCAGTTTTCGATGGCCCGCATCACCTTATCGAATGTCCCCGAACCGGAATGGTCAAGGCGATAGTAATCGTGAAATTCCTTAGGGCCGTCTATACTGACGCCGACAAGGAACTTATTGTCGTGCAGGAACCGGCACCATTTGTCATTGAGCAGGATTGCGTTGGTCTGTATAGAATTGCCGACCTCCTGGCCGGGCCTGCCGTATCTTTTTTGCAGCTCCACCGCTTTTTTGTAGAAGTCCAGGCCCATCAGCGTCGGCTCACCACCCTGCCAGGCAAAACCGCTCAACGGAAAACGCAATTGCATATAATCTTTAACAAGTTTCTCGAGCACTTCATCGCTCATCCGCTGTTTGCCCTCACCGACTTCCGGGGCCCGGTGCTTGTAAAAACAGTATTTACAATCAACGTTACAATCTGAACCGGACGGCTTTATTAAAAGAGTAAATGGCTGCATTAGGTCCTGCCACCTCCTTGAAATCAATACGAGAGACGTCTATTATCCATCACCCATTGTCCATCGTCAGTTTAAATTTGGTGGTCCATATTGTCAGACCACATTCTAACATCAAGCTTGCTCTGAGCGCAGTCGAAGGGACTGCTGCCGGACTTCATCAAAAAATGGAGTCCTTTTTTGCTCGACGCAAGCTGTGGCATACAAATACATTGCGGCCGACCAGTTCTGCCAGTCTTGGCCCTGCGGTGTACCGTCCTGGGCTCTGTGCCATTCGTTGAATCCGAATTCCACCTCTGCCTGCCGTGCAGGATGAACCATTTCTGCTAAGGCGATAAGTTTTTTCTCCGCGAGCTGCTGCCTCCCGGCAGCTACCAGGGCTGCCACGTAGAATCCGCAAATAAAAGGCCAAATGCCACCATTATGGTACTCACCTGGTTGGTTATACTTGTCGTAACGAGGCATCCAATCGGGGTCACCCGGCCTTACGTAAGGAAACAAATTGGGCGGCAATTCAACCGCTAATTCCTCGTTTTTTCGCAGTGCCCGGCATTCTGTCTCTATCCACGCAATAAGGTTTTGGGCCCTGGAAGCAGAAGCGATTCCCGAAAGAATGGCTAAGCTATTGCCCAACAAATCAAACCGCTCGCTTCTATATACCTTATACGCCCATAAGGCATAATACGGTTTGTGCCGCAACACCAGCCCTTCGTGAACATGTCGATTTTGCCTGTCACCTTTCACGGTAAAGCGACCCATCATTTCCCGAAGCTTCAACGCCCGCTGGTGCTGACCGAAAAGACACAGATATAT
The DNA here is from genome assembly GCA_964348055.1 of uncultured Pirellulales bacterium. Lineage (GTDB taxonomy): Bacteria > Planctomycetota > Phycisphaerae > Sedimentisphaerales > Anaerobacaceae > JAUXAL01. The sequence continues at coordinate 3,372 of CAYGBH010000209.1, read as the reverse complement.
ATAGACTATCGTGTTTACAAAAAGACCATAGCCCAGGACCCACTGCTCGTCTCGCCAATCGCTGGTGGGAAGCTGGTCCACCATGATGCGGTCAGCAGGACTTTGATACTCCATCCAAACCATTGCTTTGTTAACCGCATCAACAAGAAAATCATGCTCACTCGTTGCCTGCCGGAATAATCCGACAGCCATAAGGAACAGCGGCGTGCAATCACTGGAGCCACGATCGGTAGGGTCATGAGCTAACGAAGGAATATGACCGAGACGGCTCTGATTTACGGCCAGAGTCTCAAGGGTTCTTCGCAGAGATCGAGTTAGTTTCTTATTTCCGGTAATTAAGATTCCCAGCGAAGAAATCATAATGTCACGTGTATAAGGCTCCGGATAGCCCCAACCGGCTGCTCTGGGCAGCCCCCGATACGGCCCGTGTGCATTGTGCAGCAAAACCTTGACCGCAGCAGTCTTTGCTTGCTCAATTAGATTTTTCTCACGCAGGTTCATTTCTCACCAGATACCTAAATTTTCTGATATTATCTTGACAAATCTCTTGGCTATCACACGATAGTCATAATTTTCTACCACTCGTTTTCTTCCTTCTTTACCCATCTGTTCTCTTAGCTTGTCGTGCTGCATCAAATCCATAAGATAATTTGCGATGTCGTGTACACTGGCGCGATAATCAACTATGCGGGGCCTTTTGAAAGCAACCTTATGGCCTGGCTCATATCCAGACTCGTCCCCGACAATAGTCTCCTTCATCCGAATCTCCTGGGCAACAGAGGCCAAAAAAGCCGTTTTGCCTTGAACCATAGTATCCAACATGCCCATCGCTTTTATGCCGATAACTGGTTTTTCACAGGCATTGGCTTCAATCTGAATCATTCCAAAACCTTCCAGACGTGAAGGAGCAGCATAAATATCGCACGCCGCCAGCAGGTAAGGCATAAAGTCACGGGAGACTCTGCTGGTAGTAAACACAACGTTCTTTTCTATACCCAGGTGTGTGGCCAGTTGTAAGTCTGCAAGATTCTGTTGCTCGGTTCTGGGTTGAGGCCAAACCTTGCACACATATTTCCAGTCGGGAGCATTTGGGTCGTTAATGGCTAATGCTTGCATTACTTCCTGAGCTCCTTTAGATGCAGCATCTCCTCCAACTGTAAGTATCATTATCTGGTCCGGTGCTATGCCTAATGCCTCACGTACCGCCTTGATTTTAGTGTCATTGCTGTCACGCGGTATGAAAGAATCTGTGTCTACACCGACCGGAAGAACTTTTATGTTTTTGCCGCTGAGGCCATCTCGCATATAAACCTTTTTGACCCAATTTGATGTGACCAGAATCAAAGGTAAAGCCTCCAGTATTTCCGCATAGTTGGCCATGTAGCCATCCGCCACCAGCCAGGGTACAGCGGTTACTCCATATCTCCGAGGATGCAAAACCAAATGAGGACAATGTCCCCAGTAGCCTACACCCACAACAACATCCGGCTCGAACCATCGATAATACCACTCTTTTTCTTGAGGCGATTCGAAGTGAGCAGAGTGAACATCAATTCCAAGTTCCTGCAGACCTCTATGAAGCAAATTGCCCTGTGTGGCAAGCCCTGCAGGTGTAGGTGGGTAATCATAAAGAACTAGCACTTTCATTTTTGTTACTCCTACTCTATCTGCTTACTGGCCTGTGGCTGGCCGCGTAAAGCACCGAAAGGCCTCTTGCCGCGGCACGGCTTTTGCTTCAAAGCTGTCAGGCCCAAAACCATATGTATCTGTGATAATGTCGTATTTTTTCTGCCAGATTTCCTTCGGCAGCTTTATCAGTATATCTGGGTCATCAACCGGTCTGGGAAGATACTTCCGTCCGCCGTCCTCGTAAGCGAACATCCATAGTTCCTCGGCAGGCAATTTGCCGCTTTCCCATAACTTCAGGACGGATTTTGCCGTCTCCTCATGCCTGAGATGTCGCGTATATTCGCCCTGCAGACCATGGGTAATAATCAGATTGAATCTGGACGCAGCAAGCAATCCAACTATCGTGTTTTGCGTCTTACGGTCGTCCAGCGGAGACTGCTGCGGCCCATCGTCGAGGTCGCCCATAGCCCCGGTCGCATTTAACTGCTTCAAGGCTCGAAAAAACCTCGGCGAGCGATCCGGGTCACTCTTCCTGCAAAGCGTAATCACCGTCCATTCACATTGCGGATGCATTAGTATAGTGCCGCCAGTCCACAGAGACTCATCGTCCGGATGTGCAACGATAACAACGCAGCTTCTAAAATTAAAAGCCCCGGTATGCCCCCTTAGGTTACTCATTTGTTTAATTCGTAAGTACCGCTTATTATTCCATGTATGGTCACCACGCTGGTCGCGCGTACATTCTCGAGCATTTTGCTCAATTTTTCAACTAGTTCTTTGTTTTCCGACCTTTCTGAAATATTTACATTCTCGAACGGGTCAATATGATGATCATACAACATTTGGGCATAAACTTCACCGTCTTTTCGGCGCCACTCTGTGTAGCGGTACCGGTCCGTCTTGACCGAATCACCATCATAGAACCTGCTGAACACCATCTTTTTCCAGGGCAGGTTCGGGTTTTTCATAAGCGGTACAAAACTCCTGCCCTGAAGATGAACAGGCAGCGGCAGCTCGCACAATCCACATAGTGACGGATAGATATCCAGATACTCTGTTAAGGCATCTGTTCTTGTGCCGGCCTTGACTCCGGGAGCGCGTACAATTAACGGCGAATGCAAAGACGTCTCAAAGTTACAGTGCTTACACCATAAGCCATGCTCACCCAGGTTCCAGCCGTGGTCGCCCCAGAGCACCACGATTGTATTGTCCCGCAGACCCAGACGGTCAAGCTCAGCTAATACCCTGCCGATTTGAGCATCGGTGTAACTGACACATGCGTAATAGCCGTGAACCATTGTTCGGGCGATGCTCTCCGGCAAAGGTCCTTTCTTTGGGATTCCTTCATAGGCCCGCAATTCGCCCCAGTTATGCAGGGCAGCATCGGGAGCACCTTTGGGCCTGAAAGGATTGTCCGCCAAATCAATTTCTTCTCGTTTATACAAATCCCAGTACTTCCGGGGAGAATTGAAGGGCAGGTGCGGCTTCAGAAAGCCCAGTGCAAGGAAGAAAGGCCTATCGGTTTGCTTTAAACGGCGAAGGTCTGAAATCCCCTTATCTGCAATCATTCCATCAAAGTAGGCGCTGTCGCTGACATCGGCTGCCTCGTAAGCAAGGCCGGCACCGTCGGAGTTTTTCTTAGCCAGCTTTCTGTTCTCTTGAAGCAGATAATTCCTCCAGGGACCTTTAGGACGCCACGGCTCTTCGCTCCAGCTATCGGCGCAGTCGTTCGAATGGTGAAAA
>CAYGBH010000208.1:0-7300 GCA_964348055.1 uncultured Pirellulales bacterium | reverse complement strand
TTTGCAGTTATCGCATTGACACAAGCCATGATAGTTCCCGCTGTAGTCGCTGGTTTTGTAGCCAATCATATTGAAGAACACCCCATCCAGTGGATACCGGTCGAGCGCTTCGCCCAGAATCTTGAACATATATTCCTGCTGATAACCACCACTGACGCATGTATGGACCTGTCCATTATAGTTGACGTTTTTGCCCTTTTCACTGACGTAGAGCCATTCCGGATGTCTGGCTGCGAACTTCTCGTTAATTTTGCTGAAATCGAACCGGCCGATCATGCGAATGCCTTCTTTGTGGAGACGATTGGCCACAGTGCCGACAAGGTCTCCTTCCATGAAAGTGTTACGCCAGTGATTCTCCAGGTCCGTAGGATAGTTGGCGACAATGCCCCCCACGTTGAATAAGACCACATTGGCCCCAAAGTCTTTGACTTCCTGCACGTACCTTCCAATATCCATAGTGGCATCAATTTCACGCAAGTTTGTCTGGAGCATACGCTGCGGCTGAAGCCACCACTTGTCTTGACGGGGCTGCTCGGCCCAAACTGACGACCAAAGCCGGCCTGCTGCCACGACTTGTGTCGTGAGACACAGAGGCAAGCACACCATCATCGTCATAACAAGTGTCAACATCCACCTTCTCATAATCAGTCTCCTTTCGTTTGTGAAGAAGTGACTTTCACGCAAAGAGCAAGACCCCGTAGGGTATATTTATTCATACGTCCTCTTGGCAGGCTTACGTTTTCTTAACTGTTTGCGTAGCTGGTGACTTATGTTATTCTCCGGGTCTTTTGTGGTCAAGTTGTTTCTGGAAGATGGTGATGAACATTGATATGTCTTCCCAAAGTCCGGCTTGGACTCGTAACGGGGAGGTCGTATGTTCGAAGACTTCCCTCGCTATTAGGACCTTATAGATAATTTCTTTACAGCAAGGCGTTATCTCTCGTTGCCCCACAGCCGGCTGTCATCGCCGTGGGCTTTCCGCCATTGGTGCCTCCACCTGTGAATGTCAGCCGGTTGGATGAACCGTTTCGGCTTCCGTGATTCCTTGTCGGCGATAGGAGGAAGTTTCGCCAGAGGTGGAGCTTGATACCAGTAAGCGACGCTCGCCAGGTCGAGTGTAAGGCAGTTGTTGTGTCCATGTTCGATGGTGAATTTCAGGGACTTATCGAAGTAGAGCGGGTCACTGATATGGAACCGGTACACATGGGTTCTGCCAAGCCAGCCCAGATCATCATTAACTCGCGCATACCCGTAATATGGATGGGTGAACAGAGTCTTGGGACACCAGGAAGTATTGAAATAGTCTTCGGTCCCCGTGCCGTGTAAAGTGGGCATCCGATCTCCGTCAATGAATATCATGTCGTCGCCCTCACCGTACCACATCGTAGTTGGAGAGTGGACATAGTAGTTAACGCCCACGAAATGGCCTTTGCCCTTGATGTCTGCAATAAGATAGTTATCGTCACCCCGCGGGTTCTTGCCCTGTGGTCCCAGCGTGCGCCACTCGTTTTCGCCATCCGGCAAAGCCTCCGTCAATTCGTGGTTGTACCATGCACAGAATCGGCCCATATCTTTTGGCAGTTCCTTCACTTCAACGTAGTCAACATAGTAATAGAAAGCGCCGATATTTCTGCCTGTTTGGTTTTCGATCTCAATTTTCGCGCCCTTCGAAAAAGGCATCACGAAATACGAGACAAGTGCCCGGCCTTCTTTCGGCCCGACAGCGAGTGGCAGACTGACAAAGGAATAGCTCTCGTTCCATCCCTGTCCGAAAAAAGCGCCGATCGGTGATTCCACTGAAGCAAAAGAATTGCCGTCCCAGTACATTCGCAAGATGATGTTATTTCTATTGAGTAGTTCCGGAGGTGGGGCGATCGTAATCCAGATATGATTTATCATCCCCGCCCCCTTTACATTGAACAGTTCTTTGACTTCGTTGGCTTTAATGTTCTCGAATCGGTCGTTGTTACCGCCTGTTCGGTCATAGCTGCTGACACGTTTTGTCTTGAAGTCGGTGTGGATGCAGGCAAGGTCGGACAAGTCACTGCGACCTCGGGCGGCGACCAGCCCGCTATAATTGAGAGCCGACAAAAAACTCAACATCAGAACCAAATAACGTCGTAACATTTTTCTTACCTCCTTTCGGTCAGGTGTACAAATACAAAATTCCGTAGGGTACACTTGTTCGCGCAAATCTGTTACCCCTTCAGAATCTCTTGGCCAAGTGCTTGCCAAATCACTCATTTATGCTATGCTCTGATATGGAGCAATCTTCGTCAAGTCATAATATTCAGTTATTCTTTCCTACATTTTCTTAATGATGCTTCGGGGCCCAAGGTGCTTCAACGATAAATCTAACTCATCGCACGGTCAAAACTGGGCACCGGCAATTGTTCGCCTCCTTTCAGTGCCGACTGATGCGCGATAATCCCTGGAACCGTCATCGCCAGTGATTCATATATGTCGATTGCAGGTTCACGGTCCTCGACAATCGCCGCTATAAACTCATGCGTTAGAAAAGTATGCGAATTACCATGGCCGGTTTTCACACGCATCGGCTTTGGCAATCTCTGTAAGTAATCCGGCAGCTTGGTCCATTTCGGTGCCTGCGGGCCATGCATACGAAATGGTTGACCGCTGACATAGCTGGGCATAAAAAAGCTCAACTTGGTCCCGAACCACTGGGCTCTTTCACCGGCATTCGTACCGGCGCCGATTTTGTTACAGCGGCATATGTGACCACGGTCGGTTTTCATTAATGCCACTCCAGTATTGAACGGGTTGTCATACTGGTTTTTCCCGGTGCCGTAGCCTTCCATTTCAGGGGCGCACAGGCCAAGGCAGGATACCTCGGTAAGCCGTTCTTTTGTTACGCCGACAAGGAAACCTGTCGAATGAGTCGGATAGTGCATGGGAGGATAACCATACCGCCAGGTAGGCTTGCCATTGTAGTGCCAATATCGCTTTCGGAACGCTTTGTTGACGGGGTGATAATATTCAACCTCACTATAGAACAGCTCGCCGAAAGCCCCTTGATTGTATAGATCCCTCGCTGCAATCGTGTACAGGCGATAATAGCTGGTTTCAGCCATCATGTATTTTAGGCCGGTGCGTTCCTTCACTTCTCTTAATTGCTCTGCCTCATCCAACGTAAAACAGGCCGCCACCGCGCAGATTACGTGTTTGCCAGTGTTCATAGCTGCAATGCAGTGACGAGCATGGTCTGGAACGCCCGTGAACACCGCAACCGCATCTATTCCTTTGTCGAGGATAAGTTTCTCAAGTGACTCATAAGAACGGTCGCACTTGTAAACCTTCATTAGTTTGTTTCGTCGGTCTGTCCGCAGGTCGCTGACCGCCTCTACAATGCAGTTTGGATGCAGGTGCCACTGAAAGGAAGCACCAAAACCACCGCCAACAACACCTATGCGAACCTTCTTGGCCGGGTCGAGAGGCTGATATGTCCCGGGGTCTGGTACAACATCGGCTCCGAGGAGAGCCGGCGATAGCAGGCCTGATGCTCCAGCCGAAAACGCACCGGCACCAGCCTTTCCAAGGAAAGCTCTGCGAGAATAGCTATCCGGCAAGCAGGAAGATTTCTTTCTCATAGGCATGACTTTGTCTATTTCTTTGATGTCCATGATATTCAATTCCTATAAAAAGATTTCGGATGAGGTTTATAGGGTTTTTTAATCGGTACGGTTGCCCGCACATTTGATCCTATCTGTCTTACTAAATTACTAAATTGCCTTGATAAATGCAAAGCTTGTCTTTCATCTATCCACCGCCACCCCCATACCCGTAATCGTGTTACTCGTGAAACTGGAACGAGTATGAAACGACCGGCCTACTCCGGCATAGCTCCGTGCTACGGCAGACTCCGCCCTGACGGGTCGCCGAGCCGAGTTGGCAGGTCAGAGGCGCAAGTCCGGTGGTTGGAATTCAGGGTGTGAATGTCAACATAAGATCCCCATTGGCTTGGTCAAATTCGATGCTCCATTTACCGATGTCTGTTTCTGGTGCAAAGCGTAAGTTGGTTCCGCTGATGGCTGCCCCATCGATGATTTTGCAGGTTCCGGCAGGAATATTCAAACCACTGACATCGAGAATCGCTGCGTCAACGAAGTTGACTTTCCGAGCGTGGATCGTGCTGACGTCGTCGCCGGTCAGTTTCAGCACAGCCAGTCCGGCTCCCACCTTGCTTTTTGTCTTCGTATTGATAGCATCCTTGAATTTATTGCCCCAAAACTCGAGGTCTCCCACATTGATCTCGGCCTGACCGCCATCGATTTCCCAGATACCACACCAGATGTCGATACCATACTTTGAGTCTCGTTCGTTGGTAAACGTGGCCCTGCCTCGCAGTCTGAGCGCCCCGGGGCGGTTGGCATCGCAGGTGGACATGCGCAGACCCTGGCGAGCAGCCAGTTTTCCATCAGTGAGGATAATCTCGGAATCCGTGGAGCGGGCGAAAAAACGCGGTCCCCACGGAGCGGACGGTGCGGATTCTGCCCTATGATTGGTGTTGATACCTACAAACCAGGCATCTACAGCTCCGGTCGGCCCGATTATGAGGTGACAACGGGCGGGCTCATTTATGTCCGGCCGTCCCCAAGGACCGCCGACGCGGAGACTCCTTCCTTGTTTCGTGCAGTGCAGAGTCCCATCGACGTAAAACCGGCTTTCCCGGTCCTTGGACAGAACTCCCGATTCACGAATGGTCAAACTTGCACCCTTTTCCAGATGAAGTGTTGTGCCTTGGGTTCGTGCATGCTCGGCCAATTCCAGACTGTGACAGACAGCATCGTGCCCTTTTGGTATCACACAGTGAAGTGCCTGGCCGGAATGATCATCGCCGATTTCGACGGACAGGCCCGGATTGGGAAGTCCTTTGGTCCAGTTTTCGAGTGTGGTCCACAGATAGTTTCCGTGGGCATCCTTGCGATTCATCTCGAACTGCGTCCATTCCTGAGCGATGAGCGTCTCAGGTGCAGCCCCACCAACCCAGAGCAGACCGGTCAAGAACCACGCAAGGTATCGAGGTGTACGTAAGACTCTGCTGGCCATGTAAAACTCCCTGCTCTTCGTTTCTCTCTCTTGTCTTCTTTCACACTGCAAAGCTATGGTGTCCAAATACTTGTACTTCGTGTCTGATAATACGGTATTATACTGATGATCCTTGATATTTCATTTCAAAATTTTATGATGTTCTCGGCGCACGAAACATGTGCAGAGGTCCGGCTCTCGTATACTGACAGCACTGGTCCAAGAAATTTCGTCAAGCCAGATAAATGATAAGAGCACAAAACGGTAGAAGTTCTGAAGTACGTCTGGTAATATAGGTTATCTAAAGATTTCGAATGTTGCCTACCGACTTATTTGGGAAATCTCGGGTTTATACATAAACCATATAAATATAGTTCGGTGTTTTGAAAGGAGGCTGAAGAATGAGAAACAGTACTATCGATGTTTTCGGGCACTTGCTCGGCTCAGTTGGTCTGATAGTTGCAGGTTATCTGTTTGCATTGGGAGTTTGTGGTCAGGCCTACTCCAAGACCGAGCGGTCTGTGGAGATCGCAGATATGCCGCATGCAGGCCGAACGCAAAGGAACGAACTGTCACCTACTGTGCAAATTCAGTTCATGCGGCCGAGCCAACTGGAAGCAGCCGCCCGGCACTTTCCTGTTGTCTATGTCCCCTTCGGTTGCATCGAGTGGCATGGTCGACATCTGCCGCTTGGCACGGATGCACTGAAAGCTCACGGTATTCTCGTCAAGTGTGCGGAAAGATTCGGCGGAGTCGTATATCCTCCGGTGTACTTTCACAGTGGATTCAATCGAGACCATCTTGTGCCGGTGATTACCGACTTGTTCCAGCGTCTTAAGGCTACCGGCTTTCGTGTAATTGTAGGAGTGTCGGGCCATAATGTTAAACAACAAATTGACATGATCAACAAAGCGCTTGAGCCGGTGGTGGCAGACGGCAGTGTTGCGGGAATCGGGCTTTGGGAAGTAACGCTCAGCCGGGGTGCGGAATCGGGCACCGACCATGCCGCCAAATGGGAAACATCGGACATGATGTTCTTTTACCCCGGGCTTGTGGACCTTTCCGAATTGGGGACCGGCCCTCTTGCTCCCAAAATGAAGCCACCCGATGGGATTGGCGGGTTGGACCCTCGCAAGCATGCATCTGTCCACGTCGGCGAAAAGAATGTCGATTTGGCTGCCGAGGCCATCGGCAAGAAGGCCAGGGAACTGCTGGGGTCGCTGCCGGAAGGGCAAAGATCGTTCAGGCTCAAATCCCTTAGCCCGGGACACTGGTGGATGATCTGATGTAAGCTGGTATAATCTCATTGAAATAAAGCCCTTCGCAGTATTTGTCGTTATTAGAGCAGCGATATTCACAATCACAGCTATAGGTGCTCCTAATTCATGCTATCCACGGGCGTTTACGATTATTTGATTCTGCGATGGTCTTCCGGGCAAGTTCTGCATCCTGCTTTACTTGAAAGTCAAACATTCCCACGCAGATGAAGTCTGCGCCACTGGAAAATGCGAGTTTGAATCCTTCCTCGGCCTCGATTGCCCCGGCAGCCAGGACTTTGAAGGCTATCCAGGGAACTTTTACATCTTGCATAAACGCCACAGTCTCTTCATAATTGTGGCAGAACATGTTATCGTGGTATTTCGCGTGGTCGCTGGACTCTTTCTGGTACATCTCCAAGAATCTTCTATTGGCTTTCGGATGAGCGGACCAGTATCGGTCATGATGCAGAGTCAGCATATAGAAGTCAGGTACGAGCCCTTCCTTTTCACAAAACGCGATGGGCTCCAACCGATGCGCGCAGATGCCGACGGGAATATCGTATTTCTTCATTATCTCGAAGGCCTTGATGATGTTGTCCTGTTTCTTCTGATAATACCAGGTGTCACTGGCACCTCCCCACAAATATGCTGCCGATGCCCCCAGCTCCAGGTGTTCGACCAGCAGTTTTTCGTACTTGTTGATGTCAGTAGTGATAACGTCAGCAATCCATTGCATTTTGCCGCCCCACTGGTCCCAGTATTTTGACAATCTGAATCGCTTAAAATTGTGATTTTTGAGAACGATTGTATTGATTCCATATTCCTCGCATTTCTTCAGGGTCATGAAGATTCTTTCTTCAGTGTTGTAATTGGCCGCAAGGGCGCTTACATAATCTAAATCCCTCGCGTGCATATTCATGCTAATTAGATTGCTGCCGCTGATGAGCCGGCCGACGGAAAGATTCCCGATTTTCCCAACGGGCATTTTCTTTTGC
>CAYGBH010000207.1:0-7316 GCA_964348055.1 uncultured Pirellulales bacterium | reverse complement strand
ATGAGGTCCTGACAAATCCTGGAATCGGCTTTATGACCTTTCAGAGATTCAACGGCGATGCGTTAAATGTAGCTAAGAGATGGACTGAGGGCGAGCCTATTGTTTATCAGGAATTTGACGGCAATGTGGAAAACAAAGACTATCCGTTGACGACAATAGCGTATTTCCGGATTTATTGGAAGTTCATCGAACCACAAATGGGTAAATATCGATGGGAACTAATTGATAAAGCCCTCAAAACAGCCCGAGAGCGAGGCCAGAGCCTGATGCTGCGCATAGCTCCATACGGGACAGGAGATAAAAATGATGTTCCCGGCTGGTATCGTGCGCTGGTCGGCAAGAGGAAAGACTTGCCGGTGAAGAAGTGGCAGGTTGACCCTGAAGACCCGCGCTATGTCAAGTATTTCACAAAAATGATAAGAATACTCGGCAGACGCTACGACGGACACCCAAGCCTCGAAAGCGTGGACGTTGCGATTGTTGGAGCCTGGGGCGAAGGTGCAGGCTCCGCTCTTTTAACACAGAAAACAAGGCAGGCACTGGTCGATGCCTATATCGACTCCTTTAAGAAAACACATCTTGTTATGCTTCTCACTGATGAAAAAACAAATAGCTACGCGCTTTCCAGAGCCGATGTCGGCTGGAGGGTCGATTGTCTCGGAGATATGGGAGGATTTAGTCCCAATTGGTCGCATATGAATGATTATTATCCGCAGGCAATCATCAACTTCGGCGTGCGGGACGCCTGGAAAAAAGCGCCGGTAACTTTTGAGGTGTGCTGGGTGATGCGGCACTGGGAAGATATGGGCTGGGATGTTGACCACATAATTAATGAGTCGCTCAAGTGGCACATTTCTTCTTTTAACGCTAAATCCTCAGCCGTGCCGAACGAATGGTGGCCTTCGGTCAATAGGTGGCTCAAGAAAATGGGGTACAGATTTGTGCTTCGCAAGTTTACGTACCCGGCCGAGCTGAATCAAAACAGTGAGCTGTCTTTCACGTCGTGGTGGGACAACAAGGGCGTTGCCCCGTGTTATAAGAAATTCCCCCTCGCTCTTCGTCTAAAAAATAATGAGAAAACTGAAATCTTAATAACCGGTGCTGATATCAGAACCTGGCTGCCGGGCGACAATCTTTACGACGATGCGGTTTTGGTTCCATCTTATGTGTCTGCCGGAGAATATGACCTGCAAATCGGCATTCTCGACCCGCTGTCCAAAAAGCCCAAAGTTGAACTGGCCATATCCGGAAAGCAGGCGGATGGCTGGTACTATCTTGGAAAAATAAAGATTGGAAATTAAGTGCTCAACTTTCACAGTTGGTGAAAGCGTGATTATGAAAATTGTAACGGTTAGACGTATAAGCCAAATCTTTTTCTTTTCGATGTTTGTCTGGTTCTGCGTAGTCAGCACCGTAGGCGACAAACTGTGGCAATTACGAGGCTGGCCGGTCAACTGGTTTTTGCAGCTCGACCCGTTAGCGGCAATCGCCACGGCATTGACTACGCACACGCTCTACTGGCCTTTCTTGTGGGCGCTGGTTACGATTGTATTGACTATTATATTCGGTCGATTTTTCTGCGGCTGGGTCTGTCCCTTCGGGGCGCTGCACCACTTCGTGGGTTATCTGGGCAATCGAAAAAAATCAGCAGCACAAAAAATCCAGTTGAACAAATACCGAAAGGCCCAGTGCATAAAATACCTCATTCTAATATTCTTTTTATTTATAGCTGCGTTTCCATCGATGGCCGTTACCTTGCAGACAGGCCTGCTCGACCCCATACCGCTTGTAAGTCGCTCTCTTAACCTGTTATTACTGCCAATTGCTGATAGAACCGTTAACTTTGTTTCGGTAACAGCGCGTTTTTATGAAGGGGCATGGCTAATACTTGCGATATTTGCTACGGTGGTTCTACTCAATCTGGTTATCCCGCGATTTTACTGCAGATTCATCTGTCCGCTTGGGGCGTTGTTTGCCATCCTCGGCAGGTTTGCTATATGGCGAATCGGCAAGAAGCAAAGCGAATGTATCAATTGCAAATTGTGCGAGAAATCCTGCGAAGGAGCCTGTGAGCCGGCTGGCAACGTGAGGATAAGCGAATGCGTGCTTTGCTTTAACTGCCGCGAGGACTGCAAGGATGAACTAATAGCTTACCAGGCCAGGCCGTCAATGGCGGGCGAAGTCACAGACCCGGATATTTCTCGAAGGGGCTTTGTGCTTTCATTAGCCAGCGGTGTTTTTGCCGTACCGGCGGTCAGACTGAGCAATAAGCTGGGCAGTAACTGGTACTACAGGGTTATTCGTCCGCCCGGGGCGCTATCGGAAGAGGAATTCGTAAAAAGATGTATTAAGTGCGGACAATGTATGCGGGTATGTCCTACAAACGTTATTCAGCCCGGCGGTATTGAGGGAGGATTGGAAAATCTCTGGACCCCTGTGCTGAACAATCGAATCGGCTCAAGCGGCTGTCAGCTGAACTGCGTGGCCTGCGGACAGGTTTGTCCGACATTAGCTATCAGACCGATTACACTTTCGGAAAAACACGGAGTCGGTGAGTTTGCCGAGGCCGGCCCAATCAGGATTGGCACCGCATTTTTTGACCACAACAGATGCCTTCCCTGGGCGATGGATAAACCCTGTATTGTGTGTGAGGAAAACTGCCCGGTCAGCCCCAAGGCGATTTACACGCAGGAATGTTTCAATACGGTAAGAGACGGCATTTTGACGGTAACAAAAGTTACTGATAATACTATAGAAGTTGAGCAAGCCATGGTGCCCGGCAAATTCGCGACAGGCGATTATTATTGTGCCCTTGAGGATGGCAAACGCATGAAAATCACAGCAAATACTGAAAATTTAATCGAACTTTCTCCTGGTGAGCAATTCGAAGAAATTCTCACTTCAGGCAGCAAAATTGAGGTTCAGGTCTGCTTGCAACAACCTTATGTTGATATTGAAAAATGTATCGGTTGCGGAGTCTGCGAACACGAATGCCCTGTGAGTGGTAGAAAGGCTGTAAGGATTTCTGCAGAAGGTGAAACAAGAAGCACCGATAGAACATTACTGTTAAAACGCTGAGTTTTTGGAGGTTCGTACAATTAAAGAAATGCAGAACAAAGTCAATAGAAGGATTTTTTTGAAAACCATGGGGACGGCGGGCCTGGCGCCTGCTTTCACAGGAGTGACAAAGGCTTTAGAAGCAAGTGCTGAAAAAAAAGACACACCCAAATACCAGCAGGTGCCGAGACGAAAATTAGGCAAAACAGGCGTTGAAGTTCCGTGCCTGTCCCTCGGGACAAACAGACTCGTCGATAGCCAGGTCCTCCTAAGAGCCGCTCTTCGATGGGGAATTAACTACTGGGATACCGCCCACAGCTATACGGGGGGAAACTGTGAGCTTACCATAGGCAAACTTTTCTTGAGAAACCCGGAAGTCCGAAAGAAACTGTTTCTTGTCAGCAAGGCGTCGCGAGCAAGGACAGTAGCGGATGTTGAAGACCGTTTTCAAACCTCTCTAAAAAGAATGAATACGGGGTACATCGATTTGTACTACGGTGTGCACGGGCTAACTGACGCTGCGCAGTTGACGGATGAATTGAGGCAGTGGGCCGAAAGTGCAAAGAAGCGGAAACTGATACGGTTTTTTGGTTTCAGTACCCACAAGAATATCGACAAGAACCTCGTCGCTGCGGCCAAGGTCGGCTGGATTGACGTGATAATGACAGCCTACAATTTCCGATTGATGCAGGATTCCAAAATACAGGCTGCTATTGGGACCTGTCATAAAGCGGGCGTCGGACTTATCGCAATGAAGACCGTTGCTCTTGACACACGGGAACGAAGAAGAGTTGAGAAAGGTGAGGAAATTGAAACCGAAGCGGATAAAAAGCTGCTCAGACATTTTCTGGAGCAGGGCCGTGCTGTCGAGCACGCAAAGATAAAGTATGTATTGGAAGATAAGAGAATTAGCTCAGCTTGTGTGGGGATGAGTAATATCGCCAATCTAAATTCAAACGTAGCGGCAACGCTCGATAAAACCGGTCTTACCCGGGCGGATAAGGAAGCTCTCGTCGAATACGCCCATGCGACCTGCAGCGGTTATTGCGCCGGCTGTGCATACATCTGTGACTCGGCCCTGCCCGATGCGCCTTATGTCAGTGATATTATGCGGTATTTGATGTACTACAACAGCTACGGCCGGCACGATGAAGCAAGAGAGCTTTTTGCTCAAATTCCCGCCAATATCAGAGAAAAACTGCTCAATATGGATTATGGTCTTGCAGAAGCTCGCTGTCCGCAGCATCTGCCGATAAGCGAGCTGGTGGCAGAAGCGGTCGGAAAGTTAGCCTGATTGGTGCTGCTTAAATGTTAATCTTTTTGGAGTTTAATGTGATGAAAGAGAAACGAGATAAAATCGACAGAAGAAATTTTCTAAAAGCGATGGGCACAGCGGGCCTGGCCCCTGCTTTTGTGCCGCTGGCAACCGGTCTTGCTGCGGCTAAAGACAAAGCTGCGAAAAAAACGCGAAAGCCCAGGGCACCACAGGTGCCGAGACGAAAATTAGGCAAAATGGGTATCAAGGTTCCATGCCTGTCTTTCGGGACATTCCAGGTTGACGTTGAAAATCAAATCCTGTTGCGAAAGACTCTCCAGTGGGGTATTAATTTTTGGGATACGGCATATAGCTATGGAGGTGGAAACAGCGAGCTTGGTATCGGCAAGTTCCTGAAAAAGAATCCGAAGATCCGAAAGAAACTTTTCCTCGTTACCAAGGCATCCGGTGCAAAAAGCCCGGAAGAAATCGAGGAACGGCTCAAGACTTCTCTGGAAAGGATGAACACCGACTACATTGACTTGTACTACGGCCTTCATCAATGCCCCAATCCTGCCTTGTTGACGGACGAGCTGAGGAAGTGGGCTGAAAGTGCAAAGAAGCGAAAGCTGATACGGCATTTTGGGATCACAAGCCACGAGAACTCGGCGAAAGTTCTTGCCGCCGCGGCCGGCCTGCCCTGGATTGAGGCGATAATGACACCGTACAACTTCCACCTGATGCAGGACCCCAAACTGGAGGCCGCCATTGATGCCTGCCATAAAGCCGGTATAGGCCTTATCGCTATGAAGACGCAGGGTATGGGCCAGAAGGTTGAAACCGAGGCGAACAGAAAACTTTTCAGACATTTCGTGCAGCGAGGTTTTACCGCAGCACAGGCAAAAATAAAACTTGTGCTGGAGGATAAAAGGTTTAGTTCAGTCTGTGTGGGGATGAAGAATGTCAGCATTCTAAATTCGGACGTTGCGACGGTATTCGATAAGACCAAGCTTACCCGCGAGGATAAAGAGGTTTTCAAGGAATACGCCGAGGCGACCTGCAGCGGTTATTGTGCCGGCTGTGCATACATCTGTGAATCGGCTCTGCCCGATGCTCCTTACATTAATGATATTATGCGGTATTTAATGTACTACAACAGCTATGGTGAGCAACAAGCAGCAAGAGAGCTTTTTGCTCAAATCCCGCGCAAGGTAAGAGACAAGCTGCTCAATATAGATTATGGTCTCGCAGAAGCTCGCTGTCCGCAGCATCTGCCGATAGGTGAGCTGGTCGCCGAAGCTGTCAGCAAGTTGGCCTGATTGACGTCGCCTTAGCCCGGATTCCCCGGAATATATACGACAAACAACCTAAATCGTAGTGTGGGACCTGCCCTGAATTAGCCGTAGCCCTGAGCCCGTTCGGCTACGCTCAGGGTAAACTCCGTCGAAGGGGCAGTCGAAGGGTTGCCCCACCATTATTTCTAAAACTTACACCAGGTGGCGGCCATGATTATTCCTTCGCCCCGTGCTTGCGCAACAGTTCGACGACTTCGGGGCTGCCTGTACTGTTTGCATACCATAAAGGTGTGCGGCTCCTATTGTCTTCTGCATTCACATTAGCACCCTCAGCGATAAGTAGTTCTGCTACTTCCAGATATCTACGACGGACTCTACCGGCCGCGAGGTGTAGCGCTGTCTTACCTTGCTTATCTTTTGCCTCTATATTAGCGCCGCGGGCAATAAGGATTTCTGCCAGATCCTTCTGGCCACTGCTGGCCGCAGTGTGTAGTAGCGTCAGGCCATTCTCTTCCTTGACATTGATATCAGCGCCTTTGCTGATAAGTAGTTCTACCACTTCCTTGTAGCCTTTCTTGGCTGCACGAAGCAGTGGCGTGCGTCCGTTCTCGTCCTTCGGATTGATATCGGCACCGTTGGCTATGAGTACTGCTACAACCTCCCGATGTCCTGCCATGGCCGCATCGTGAAGGGGCGTTTTACCGTCGCTCGTTTCGGCGTCTACCTCGGCACCTTTGGCCAATAGCAGTTCCACCAGTTCTCTATGACCGTGTACCGCAGCATAGTGCAGTGGTGGGTCGTCCCACTCGCCCCCTGCATTCAAGTCAGCGCCTTTGGCGATAAGGAATTCAGCAACGTCTCGTTGCGCTGCGAAGGTCGCCCAGTGCAGAGGTGTCCAATTGAGTTGATCATCCTTTATGTTCACATCGGTTCCCTGTTCTAAAAAACGCCTGACACTGGTCAAATCCCCGCGCCAGGCAGCAAGGTGGAAGTCAGAGACCTCAGCGCCTTTAGAAATCAAGAACTCCAACAACTCGGGGTTTCCTCCCGATACTGCATAGCGAAATGCCGTCCAGCCATCCTGGTCTTTTACATTGAACTTAGCTCCATAGTTGACGAGAAGCTTCGCTAAATCCACGTCCTCATTCCAAATCGCGTAGTGAAGGGGCGGATAGGCCCCGTTGGCTGTGAAGTTTACATCTGCACCTTTATCTACGAGAACTTTTACCTTCTCCTTGTCCTTCTCCCGAATGGCATAGTGAAAGGGTGTACGTCCCCACTTGTCTTTGGCATTGACATCGGCGCCCTTGGCAATAAGAGCTTCCACCATATGCGTTTGCCCATTCTTGATGGCGTAGTGCATTGGCCTCATATTCCACTTGTCCTTAGCATCCGGGTCGTTTCCCTTGGCAATCAGCAGTTCCGCTACCTCCACCAGGCCACTCGAGGCCGCGGCGTGCAAGGGGACGTAGTCCCACTTGTCCTTTGCCATGACGTCGGCGCCTTTGGCAATAAGGAGCTTAGCAACATCTCCGTGGCCTTTCCAGGCCGCATGATGCAATGCAGTACCGCCACCGTAGCCTCGCGCATTGACGTCAGCTCCTTTCGCAATGAGCAGTTCAGCCATCTCTGTCTTGCCATTCACAGCTGCATGATGTAGCAGCGTCTGCCCATTCTCATCCTTTGCGTTGACGTTCGCCCCTTTGACG
>CAYGBH010000206.1:0-7334 GCA_964348055.1 uncultured Pirellulales bacterium | reverse complement strand
CAGCGGTTAAATCACAGGCAGCACAAACAAAACTTCCATCATTGCGACTGGGAGGTCGAACCTTCGAGAAATTTGACAGCCCGGGTGCCTGGGTAAAAGTTATCAGGAAGCTTGGCTACAACGCCGCCTACTGCCCGGTAGGCGCTGGAGAAAAAGACGACGTTGTCAATGCATACGCCGGTGCAGCTAAAAAAGCGAACATAGTCATTGCCGAAGTCGGAGCATGGAGCAACCCAATCAGCCCCGATGAAAAAACACGCCGCACAGCCCTGGTAAAATGTCGCAGGCAATTAGCTCTGGCGGATAGAATTGGAGCCAGGTGTTGCGTTAATATCAGCGGTTCACGCGGCAAACGCTGGGACGGTCACTCGCCGGAGAACCTGACCAAAGAAACATTTGATATGATTGTTGATACAACGCGCGCCATTATTGACGATGTCAAGCCAACGCGGACCTATTTCACATTGGAAACCATGCCGTGGGCTTATCCGGACTCCCCTGATTCATATTTACGCTTACTAAAGGCAATTAATCGCAAGCGTTTTGCCGTTCACCTCGACCCGGTCAATCTTATTTGCAGTCCGCAGCGCTATTTTAAGAACGCCGAACTTATCCGCGAATGTTTCGAAAAACTTGGCCCCTATATTAGAAGCTGTCACGCCAAAGATATCCTTCTACAGACAAAACTCACCACCCATCTTGACGAAGTTCGTCCAGGATTAGGGGCGTTGGATTATGCTGCGTTCTTGAAAGAATTAAGCAAATTGCCGGATACTCCGCTCATGCTGGAGCACTTGCCAAATGCAGAAGAGTACCGCCTGGCGGCCGAACATATTCGCTCAGTTGCAAAAGCAGTAGGATTGTCTTTCGACTGAAAGAGATTCTGAAATTTTCACATCGAAGGAGGTCTGGTTATAATTACCTTGGATATTGAAAAGCGGCTTGTCTCAGGATAAACGACTGGAACTTGACAGCCGGAGCGCTCCTATTGACACCACCCGGACTGTCAATTAAAAGCTGTTTCGCTCTGACCGCACACACCGTAGTGTTTCATTTGAACTTCGTAAAGAAGAGTGTTTTTCTCGATCAGCTTGGCTATCAAGCCGACCTGATTGAGTAAAATTTCAATCAGGTCGATGTTTATCAAGGTTGATTCAGGGTTGTATTGTGGCAGAGCAATAATCACGTATCCTAAATTGTTTTGCTCGGTCGCCAATTGTGTAGCAATGACACTGCAATCGTTTGCTTGCGTTATAATCGGCTCAGCACCGTCATCGATCTTGGCGCAAAGTTCTTTCAAAAATGGCTCGCTGATATTCAGCTTGGCAAATTCTTCTGAGTCACTGGGCCAGATGTTACCATCTCTGTCCATAATTATCATTATAGGGCCCTGCTCAGGCAAAACCTCAAAAATCTGCCGTGCAATCTGCTCGCTTAGCACAAAGCCTGGAGAAAACAGCGACTCACACATATCCATTTCGACCGCCCCTTACCTTGTTCTCTGAATAATACTCCCAGCAAAAATTTCGGTATAATTACACGGCAACTTTCTTAGCTATAATATTTTGGACTAATTCCGCAAAAAAGATATCCAACACCAACCGTGTACACCTGTAGCCTGAAAATAGGGGTTTTCAGTCTCAAAATGGCATTAATTGACAAATTAAGATGTTTTTTGCCCCCGTCTTCTGAGAGGGCGAAAAACCGCAATAAACGCCTAAAATCGCTGATTTACGCTAAACACATACCTAACCGAGTTGGTGCGGAACTGAGTTTGAAAGTGAGTTTATAGGACGCAGCCTGAATGGGAATATCGATGCAAGATTCAGGGACCAAGTAACGATTTTAGCCTGGCCATCGTAAACCTTCTTCCAGGACATTCAGTTACTCGTGCCCCCGGAGTAGTCTTATGACTATAAATACGGTTTTTCGAAATTCCATATCGCTTTTGCAGAAAGCGAATCAATTGCAAAAGGGATTGCATCTGTCGTGTGGTAGGTGCTGTGCGATTGAAATTACCCACAAGGCAAATTCCTACTGCATCTTTATTGGCCCAATTTCCGGGGGTCCCTCCACAATGAGCACCGGCGATTTGCCTTCGCCAGCGAAATGTTACCTCAACCTGGCCGTCACCGCTGTCAGTGCCGTTACCTATTACAAAATTGTAGCCAATCCCTTCCCAATGCCTTTCTTCCCTGTGCCGCTTGTCAAATATAGCCACGTTTCCACTTTCTGTAGCTGAATGATGTATCACTATAGCTGTCCATCTCTTCTCCAGCGCCGAAGGCGGCAGCCAGTCTCTCGGGATATTTCTATAAATCCTTTCCCGGTTCCGCTCCGGCGTTGTGACCGCCAGTGGAACAAGTTTGGGCTCAGAATCAGGACCATTTACAATCTTCGGCATCGGCTCCTCATTGTATATACAACCGCCCAAAACAATCAAACAACTGTAAAAAATAAGAACTCTGCTAAACATCTTCTAATATTTCCTTTTATTCGCTACGGAGCCTGCTCTTGATTTCGTTGGCAAAGACAGGCTTTCGATCATACCTGTGTTTGATCTTGACTTTCTGCCAAACGCGGTTTTTCCTTATATCTGGCCATATACACACTATTGCCTCGTTCGTTGAATTCAACCACATCCATATATGCGTTCATAAGAAGCAATCCCCTACCCTCGGGCTTGTAAAGACTCTCACCCCATCTCGGATCTGCTACAGCTTCCGGCTCAAACCCGTCACCCTGGTCCGTCATGGAAATTTCAACTTTATCCAAATCAACAGAATAGTCGATTTTTACACTTTTGGCAGAATCCATTTTATTACCATGCTTGACGGCGTTGAGAAAAGCCTCCTCCAAGGCCAAATGAACGGCAAAAATATCCTCTTTGCTGAAACCGTTGTTTTCGAGCTTAGACAGAATCTGTTTATATACCCCAACAACAGCAGATGGCTTGCTTTCTACAACCAGTGAACAACTTTCTGGTGTTTTTGATACCATAAGTAAGGCAAAAACCTTTGTCTAATTGGCCTTAGACAAATCCTCGGCTGCACTTTCAACATCTTTGTAAATATCGAAAGTCTTGGTCAGCCGTGTTATTTTAAAAATTTCATATATCTTCGGATTTATATTACAAAGTCTTAGTAAGCCATCGCGCTCGTAAATCCTTTTGCTGACCCTTATTAGAAGTCCTAAAACAGCAGAGGACAAAAACCGGACGTTACCAAAATCCAAAATCAGATTTATGCGCTTGGCCTGCTCAATAACAGACATAATCGACTCTTGAAGAGCCTTAATATCCTTCTCTTCGAGGATTTTTTCGTCGGTAAAAGTAATTATCGTTGCTTCCCCGGCATACTCAACACTTATTTTTGGCTTAATCTCAGCCATAACAGTCTCCCTGATAAAACCATAAACAAAATTGTCCGGAAATCCTATTTTAGAATATCACAGATGTCAAGTCTTTTGCATGTTAAGTCATCGGCTTTGTAAGCATTTTCACTCCAACTCAAAGTCCGAATCCGCTCTGGGATGTTAAAATTGGCCCATTCGACGGAGTTTATCCTGAGTGTAGCCGAATGGGCTCAGGACGGGTTTTGTTTTGAATAATTGGTTCATAGCCACAAAGTCACTGAGGCACAAAGGCCCAGAGCGACGAGGGATGCAATTCACTATCTGTCTTTGCCACTCTGTGCCCTTCTTGCCTATTTTAACTTTGGCTTTGTTTGGGTTTGTTTTCACCAAGTGTCCAATCGCTTATATTTTCATAATCCTTTGTATTAGATGGACTTACATTCACTTGACTTTTTTAGAAATTGGCTTTGTTTTGCATAAAAAGGTTGATTTGTAGAGGATTCTCTACAATTGTAGAAGTGCCTTGGGTTTGTTTCGTATTGCGTATTGAGTATATCGTATGTCGTATCTCGTGAAGCGTATCTCGTATTTCGTAGGCTTTGAAAACATCCGGGAATCGAAGGTAAAAACAAGATTATTCGCCGATGACAGCCTGATGAGTTGGTTGGTTTCAGTCTTTGATTTTTGAGTTGTGGTTTTGCATTTTGCATTTTTATTTTTGATTTGCGCCGTCCCCCTGATTTGCTACGAACTATCAACCATGAACAATCTACTATTGTGACCTTACTCCATCATCTTGGGGCATATTATACCCATAAAAAGCTTGGCCGTCAAGTAAAATTTAACCACAGATTTCACGGATTAACGCGGATTAGAGAAGCGAAAAATAGCCATAGAGAACACAGAGAAGGAAAAATTCTTGGGGGGATCAGCGGATAGCATACAGCTGTGAGCGTATAGGGATTCTGTTCCCTCGACAGGATCAGGAAAGGCTCCTGTCTCCTGTATTCTGTATTCTGCCTTTTGAGTTTAGGACTTAGGATTTGCTGTTTTATCTTCCTGGCCGGTATCTCGCGGGGTATCAATGGTGCTGCTTTCACCGCCATTCTCTTTAGCTCCGCACTTACGTAGCAACTCGGCCATTTCAGTATGGCCTTTTCCCTTGGCCACTGACAAAGCAGTTCCACCGCTATTATTTTTGGCGTTCACGTCTGCGCCGCCCTTGACGATTAACAGATAGGCCATACCTCTATTGTCTCCGTTAGCCGCATAGTGCAAAGGTGTCCAGTCCCACCTGTTTTTAGCGTTCACGTCTGCTCCCTTTTCAATAAGAAGCCCTGCCGTTTCTGTATCCCACGACCAGACGGCGTAATGCAAAGGCGTATAGCCTACCTGATCGGTAGCATTAACGTCAGCACCATTGTCAATAAGCAATTCTGCAACATCCTTATGCCCGCGTATTGCAGCCTTATGCAAAGGTGTCTGACCATTGTTATTCTCGGCATTTATGTCCGCTTCATTGGCGATGAGTAGTTCGGCAATATCTTTAAGGCCCAGCTCTGCCGCATAGTGCAGAGGTGTCTGACCATCATTATTTTTGACATTTACATCCGCGTCGTTGGCTATAAGCAATTCAACTATTTTCGTATGGCCTTGTTCGACTGCGTAATGTAGGGCCGTGTCAGACGCAGAACTCCGTACGTCAATGCTGGCACCTTTTGCCAGAAGAAATTCTGCAATCTCTCTGTGACCACTTATCGCCGCACGATGGAGGGCAGTTTTGAAGAAAGTGTCATCCAAAACATTTACATCGGTTCCACCCTCAAGGAGAGTTTTGACCAGCTTAAAATCACCGATGGCAACTGCTTCCTGGAGCGAAAGGGGTGGTTTGCTTGATTCGGTCAAAGTATAGATGATCAGACGATCCACACCTTCCTGCCTATAACGGTAAGCAGGTCTAAAAAGAGATAAACTAGGCCAGACTGTTGGGATAGATTTCGACGTAGGTTTTATCGCCGCCTCCAAATGTAGCAGAGCCAGCGGTTCGAAACAATCAAATCTGGTATATATATGCCTCTTGCTCGGCACAAAGAATCCTTTATGAAACTTATTGATTAGAATATTATCACCAATCCGTCGTGCCATCTCAAGGTACACCCGATTATTTGTCTTTTCGTAGAGTTGCAGAAAACCGAGAAGGCCATAAACATGAGAGCAAGTCGTTTTTGTTTTCAGTTCCGGGATTTCTCCTGGTGACCGCCCTATGTCACCAAAGTCATTGCCGAGCGCAATGTCCCGTACCATCTGCCACATAAATTCATCGCCGGTCTCATGGTAAGCTACGCAGAAAGCCCAGAAATATTGCGGACCGGCTGGACACGGCTTAGCGATGTTCAAACCAATCGGACCCTCTTCTAAAACATACCCCTCCAAGTTGGTGCCATCTATGATCATAGGCACAAATGAGTTGTCCTTCCTGCGATAAGACACCTTACCCCAAGCAGTCAGTTCTTCCAAAGCCCACTGCGTAAATTCATTACCTTTTTCACCAAGCATCTGACCTATCAACAATACGCTTAGCCAGGGATGAACATGCCTTTCCTCTGGATAATCCAAGTATCTATATTTGAAGGGTAGAACAGGAAATGTTCTACACATAAAAATGGAATAATTGAATGCGTAGGCGCTGATGCCTATTTTCGGATCTCTGGTATCAACATATCGCTGAGTTAGTCGCTTGCTCCAGACCAGCGGTTCTTCCTGGCCGGAGAGACGTGAAAGCAAAGCCGCAGCGTGGGCCAGGCTCGTTCCTGTGGTGATAAACCCATGTCCCTTACCCTTAAAAGGAACCGGGCCTCTTTTGTATTCATAATTCCAAGGTGCCTCGATAGAATCAAGAAGGAAACCATACCTGTTCATGTCCAAATTCGACCAATCAAGGATATGCGCAGACCAAAACGCTTCAATGACCTCTCTTGTAGCCCTTGCATCAACCTGCCACATCAACTCATAATAAGGGTAGTCTATCTTAATTGTGTGGTGCCCATTGTAACTGTAGGGTTTATCTGCTTGAACATCATAGGCAGCCGCATTCCCCCAATAAAACAGTCCATTATCAGACCTTAAGTTTTCAAATGCATATTTGACTGCTTGTGTGGCGGCATTATGATACTTGGGATCTCCTGTAATCTTAGATAGCCCAACAAGTGTTCGCAGCAACGTCTGCTGGGAGGCAAAGTTGCAGAGAATCCACTCTTCGGTCTCAGTTGCTGTGAGCACATCCCCTTTGGGGCTTATCCACTTCACCGGTGTGAGGCCGTCAACATGGAGACCGTCGACAAATAACGGGGTGTTCTCGGGACCGTAGGTATCTTTACCGTATTTAAGCACATTATTGGCAAACTCGACGACAGCCGCAAGATAAGGACTTTCCTGACTTTCTTCAGGAAGAACAGGTCTAACTTCTACAGCATTAGTATCAGCTACTGGCTTGGGCAGCAATGAATTGGCATCGACGACGCACTGATTTACATCAGGAACAGAAACATCTGCCACTGTTGCATTATCACTCTGTAATACAACCTGGGTATTATCTTCTTCATAATCAGGGGTATCAGTAACCTTGTAAAGATTGCAGCCAATTACTGAGGCAACCAATATAAGAACACCGGCTTTGGCTGCTTTAGAATAATTGTGGGGCAATCTCCACCCTTCGATTCTTCTTCGTCTGAAACCGTCCACAAGCGATATGCTATCAAACGCAGGTCAGTTGGCACAGAGTTTTCTGTGTTTTTTGCCACAGAGGCCGCCGAGAAATATAGCCAGAGGGGCGACAGAGAAATGATGAACAATCACGTAAGGTGGGCTTTAGCCCACGGATAAAGCCCGTGAGATTCTGGAAGGTGGGGCGAGCACCACCCTACTCGCTTTCTAATGGAGCTTCAACAACCTTCTTATACGTCCTCGGGCACAACAAACTG
>CAYGBH010000205.1:0-7349 GCA_964348055.1 uncultured Pirellulales bacterium | reverse complement strand
AGGCTTGGTTTGCATACCGTGTAATGACCACGGCCGTAACGTCGATGCCCCATTCTTTGAAGTCATCGATTGTTTTCAGCGCATCTGAATCATAGGTAATACCGAAGTCGGCCCGCACTTTCTTTCTCTCAATATCACCGGCGTAAATACATAGAATAACATCTATCTTATCGCGTATTTTCTGCAGCAAGCGCATTTTAATATTCGGGTCGAAACCCGGAAGCACCCGTGCCGCATGATAATCAAACAGAAGTTTCCCGCCGAATTCCAGATACAGCTTGTTGTAGAACCTATCGACACGCTCAAGGATAGCTGCCGTCTGTTCCTGCAAATACTTTTCATTGTCAAAACCTGTTTTTGCCGTCATGTGATTAACGTCCTTTTTCGTTAAGGTTACAATTTTGTACCTTCTTTTTCTTGAAATACTTAAGGCAATCTCTCTGTCTTGAGTAAGGCAGAAGGTACTGCAACCTTGCTCAAGACACATCGCCGCAAACGCTGTCGGGGAAATATAGTCCGGGTTGCTGTGCGGTCGGTAGTGATTATAATTCATCCGCCGGTGTTCAACAACACTTCTTGACTCATCGAGCCTGCGCTTGGACGGAATTTTCACGCTCTTAAGGAGGGGAAATTCTTTTTGTACAATTGATGAGGAAGCTTGAGTTGTCGGGACAGCCTTGGTATTCTATCGGATGTGAGGCTTACGGAGAATATCCGGGCATGGCAGAACAAGGTGGGGGACAACGTGGAGGTTATCTAAAAGAGAATGAATACGAGAAAGAGGTTCAGGATGCGCGGGTCAACCAGGAGTATTTTCTTGATGGGAATCGTGTGGGGTTTCGCCGTTCTTTCCGGCGCGGCGTTTGGCGGGTCGGCGGTGTTGCTCGAGGATGATTTCGACGCCCTGCGGCCCGGCATGTTCTCGGCGGGCGTCATCGGTGCTCATGCCGAATACCACTACGTGCCCGAAGCGGCGCCCCACGGCAACTGGGTGGTCTCCTGCTTTACATCGGGCACACCCGAACAGCGTGCCTGGTGGGTGACCGAGGAAAACGGCGATGCGATGCTCTCGCAGACGGTCTATAACAAGCGGAAGCACTCGCACCCCATGGTCTGCACGGTGGCACAAGGCGGCGAGTTCTGGAGAGACTACACAGTTTCGGTGCGCTTTTGCCCCCAGTCGGACAAGGGCCAGAGCGGCGTGGCGTTTCGCTACCGCAACGACCGCTGCTATTACTTTTTCGGTATCAAAGGCCCGAAAGCGATTCTGAAGGTGGTCAAGCACGCCGTCGCTCATCGCAAACCATACGAGAAGATGCTGGCCGAGCGGCAGTGCGTCTGGAAGCCCCGCGAATTCCTCACGGCAACCATTCGCGTCGCGGGAAGCCGCATCCGGGCGGAGCTCAGCAGCGGCGTCATCCTGAGGGCGGAGGATTCAACTTTTCAGGAAGGCAAGATCGCACTGACGGCGGACATTCCGGCGAAGTTCAGTTCAGTCAGGGTAACAACGAGCGCTAAAGAAATGAGACGCGTGGAAAAACGCGTTGCCGCAAAGGAAAAAGAAGAAGCCAGACTCCAGGCGGCCAATCCCAAGCCGGTAGTGTGGAGAAAGTTCCCCATTGACGGATATGGTGTGGGGCGCAACCTGCGCTTCGGTGATCTGGATGGTGACGGCCAAATCGACATTCTGTTTGGACAGGTGATCCATCACGGCCCCAAGGACCGCAACAGTGAGCTGAGCTGCGTGACGGCGGTGAACCTGGACGGGAAGGTGCTCTGGCAGAAGGGAAAACCGGACCTCTGGAAGAACCACCTGACCAACGACGTGGGATTTCAGGTCCACGACATTGACGGAGACGGGAAAAACGAGGCGGTCTACTGCATGAACCAGGAAATCGTCGCAGTCAACGGCGCGACGGGCAAGGTCAAGTACCGCAAGCCGACACCGTTGAAGCCGCCGGGTGATCATGGTGAGCACAACATTTTTCCGCGCATACTCGGCGATTCGCTGTTCTTCTGCGATCTGCGCGGGCACGGGCAGGACCGCGACATTATCTTCAAAGACCGCTACCGCTACGTCTGGGCGATGAACGACAAGTTCGAGGTGATGTGGACGGGAAAATGCACGACGGGGCACTATCCTTTCGCTTACGACATCGACAATGACGGCAAGGACGAGGTCGCCATCGGCTATTCCATGTTCGATGACGACGGGACAAAACTGTGGTCGCTGGACGGAAAGATGGAGGACCATGCTGATGGTATCGCCATCGTAAAATTCAAGAAGGGTTCTGAGCCGAATCTTTTCTGCGCGGCGAGCGATGCGGGGGCCTTCTTCACAGACCTCAAAGGCAATGTGCTCAAGCGTCATTTTTTCGGTCACGTGCAGAATCCGGCGGTTGCGAACTTCCGGGACGATCTACCCGGACTCGAAATCGTGAGCATCAATTTCTGGGGCAACCAGGGCATCATCCACTACTTCGATTCGGACGGCGAGTTGTATTACGATTTCGAGCCGGTGCAGCAGGGCAGCATGTGTCTTCCAATCAACTGGACGGGAAAGAGCGAGGAGTTCTTCGTATTGTCGCCTGACGTGACAGAGGGCGGCATGTATGACGGCTGGGGACGGCGGGTAGTGCGATTCCCGGCCGACGGTCATCCCTACCAGTGCAACGCGGTGCTGGACGCGACGGGCGACTGCCGCGATGAGGTGGTCGTGTGGGACCCATACGAACTCTGGGTTTACACGCAAGACGATAACCCGAAGCAGGGCCGGCTCTACAAGCCCGAGCGCAACGGGCTCTACAACTACTCGAACTACCAGGCGACGGTTTCTCTTCCCGGATGGGCCCAGTGAGAGAGACTGCGATTCGCAAATCGCGCCTGGACACATCACGGCGATAACAACCAGTAACTCTATTAACATAAAGGCGTTTTGTCTGCGCATGACAGGTTCGGCTTCTCGCTGAGAGAATGTCCTTTCAAGTTGGATTTCCCACTTCAAAGTTGTGTATTTGATATTCGTTTGATAGTATAGCAGCGTTGCAAAACAAGGATATGCATTATTATATGGGAATCCTGGGTAACATAGATGGCGAAGGGGTAGTCTTGCGATCCAGTTGCAAGTGTCGAGAACTTAATGTGTCCTGTTTCGCCGCTGGAGTGACTGTTGGAGACAACTAAAAAGGCGCCTGCTAATCTTCGAGAGAAGCTCATGTTTATGGGCCCCGGTGTGGTCTTGGCAGCGATGGCCATAGGGTCCGGCGAACTTATCTTGACGCCAAGAAGCGGTGCGCAGTATGGATTTGCGCTGCTATGGGTGCTCATTCTGACCATCGTCTACAAAGTGGCGTTCAGCGAAAGCCTCGCCAGACTGACCATTGCTTCCGGCGATGATGTGTTTCGCGCCTTCGACTGGTTGCCCGGGCCCCGGCACTGGGCCCAGTACTTCATCATACTCATTTTTTCCCTGGACATGATAGGTTACGGCGGCATCGCTCTGGCCGTGGGCTCAGCTATAATCGGTCTGTTTCCAAGTCTCGATATTCGGGTGGCAGCTATTTGCGCTACGGCCCTGGTACCCGTTCTACTGTACACAGGTTCGTATCGGTTTTTCGAGAAGGTCGTTGTGGCGATGTGCGCCGTACTCATCGCCGGCGTGATCTACACGCTATTTCAGGTCCAGTTGCCGGCCGACCAGATCGCGCGCGGACTCGTGCCCAAGGTTCCTCAAGGTTCCGTGGGTACCATCATGGGTCTGATGGGCTGGATCGGCGCCGGCACGACCACTTTGCTCTATTCGGCATGGATCAATGAGAAGATAGGGAAGGCCCGGAACGAAGAAGACTATCGCGGGTGGTTGTCCACAATGCGGATTGACTGCCTTGCCTCATATACACTCATTCTCGGGATTTCTTTCGCATTCCTCGCCATGGGCGTGGTTACTCTGCATGCCCAGGGTCTTGTGCCCGAGAGGCAGCAGATTATGGTGACCCTCTCCAGAATGCTTGACTTCATTCCCCGGGGCCGCGAAATATTCCTGGTCGTCGCGTTTTTTGCCCTTTTCAGTACCATAGTCAGCTGCATGGACGGGAAAAGCCGGGCCATCGCCTCCATACTGACCGACATCTCGCCGCGGTTCTCCAACAGACTCAAAAGCTACCGCATTGCAATGGGCGCCTACCTCGCCGTCATGATAGTGACTATACTTCTCGGCGAAAACCAGCCCGGGGTCATCATCAACATGATCGCCGGCATGAACGCCGTCGTTTTCGGTCTGCTCGGCTTCGTCCTGCTCTACCTCGACCGTAAACTGCCCGCTTATGCCCGGGGCCACCCCGCCTTGCAGTGCATAGTATTCGCCGGAAGTACCATCTTCCTCGGCGTCGCCTTCCTGAAACTGCTTTAACGGTGACAGCTTTAGTGCTCCGGAACGGCTGCGTCCGTTCCACCATAAGGTGTCCTGTGGACTGTCATTTCAAAGGCTAAGCTCGTCGCTGACCTTCTGCCTCTGTCACCTGTGCCTGCGCCACCTGTGTCGAGGCAAACACAGGTGCAGGCAGGGCCGCCGGTTTTAGATATCATCTCCCCGCCTCAAAATAAAAACAGACGACCCCTTTGTACTTGCCTGACGCGCTATTTTTCTGGCCTTGCGGACCGAGCTTTTCGGCCCCTTGAAACTTAGTCCCAATAGCCGGTATCCCATCCAGCAATGATATTCCGGTTGACGGCAGCTCAAGGTTCGTGTTCCTCGGGTCCGGTCCGTTCTGGGGTCTGTAAACGCCAAGGAAGCTGTCTTGGGCTCCGTTTAGCAGTGTGATTTTGCCTTGCTCTGTTTCAAATACGGCCCAGTGCCAGTCTGCGTAGTACCCTCTAAACTCGGGGAAATCCCAGGTTACACCGGGGGTGTGATCCTTATACGTATTTTTCCAGACATCCAGTCGGCCGCCTTTAGTGCGATTTTTCCACACGCGAGAGGGTCCTCTGCCGACCCATTTCATCCCTAACATCTTATCCTCCGGATAATCGAGTGTGACCCCCATCAGGTCGAACTGGCCTTCGAGTTCATACTGATAGTCGAGTCTTACCCAGCCGCTTGGATATATTTTCCACTTCGCGTAATTTAATCCGCCATCATATTCGGCCCGGACAAAAACATCATCGTTGTCGCGCCAATGCTCCAGTTTTTTCAGCTTGCCATTTCCGAATATCAGCCGAGGTCCGTTGCCGAACGATATACGCGTGCCGTCCTTTTCGACTTTTGCCAACAAGCCCGTTTCTTTGCTGAAGCACAAACTCAGGCCATCGGCTTTGATAAGCAAATCGAGCTCATCTTCGATTATCTCTATCATTGCCTCCTTTTTGCTTTCCTTATTTACATACTGATGGCAGGCTCCACACCCTTTTTGGACTGCCCATGACCACGTCCAGACCTCCATCCCCGATGGGTCAGAAGCAGTCAGGTAAAGCGCATTGGCCTGACGCCAGTGCTCCGGCAGGTCTAACTCTAATACGCCGCTGGCACCGGCTTGGACATCGGGACTGGGCCCAGGGCCATAATCCACGACCGTATGTTCTTCTGTCTCCTCCCAGGGTTTTGGAAACTTGGCCAGTTTCCACTCGAATCGACAACTTCGAAGGTCTGTGAAATCGTAATGGTTCTCGACTTCAATCCGCCCTGAAAAATCTTCCGGAAGCTCCTCAAGTCCAATGTAAATGGGGGACCAGATTTCTTTGATAGCGTAGAAGCTGCCCTCTTTCTGGCGATATGGACCAAGGATACCATCGGGAGCATGGTTGCCATCGGTGTCAATCGCGCCGCCTCTGTCGGTTCTAACGACTCCCTCATCCACCAGAGCCCATAGGAATCCCCCCGCACCAAGCGGTGAGTTGAGCATGAGTTTCCAGTAGTCGCTAAGCCCCGCTCCATGCCCACCATCGTAGAGTCCGTGCAGAAACTCAGTAGGCATAAAGATAGTTGAGCCGGCAAGCCTTTTCTGGACACTTTGATAGCTTTCGTAGTGGTCCGTATCGATGCCGTTGAAGTTTTCCGAGGGATGCAGCACCGTACGCTGCTGTGGGTCATACAATGCAAACTCTCCATCCAGCTCGCGGTTCCATCCACGTTCGTTGCCGTTGTCCCAAAATAAAATACAAGGATGGCTGACGTCCCGGACGACCATTTCTCTGACGAGCTTGGTGCCAATCTGCGTATTGTAAGGCGGCTCCTGCCATCCTGCCAGCTCGTCCAGCACATAGAGCCCTAGCTCATCGCACGCCTCAAGAAAATGAACATCCGGCGGATAGTGAGACATACGCACGGCGTTCATGTTCATTTGCTTGATGAGGCGAACATCGTCATAGCTCACCTGCCGACTCAGACAGCGTCCCGAATCAGGCCAGAAACAATGTCGATTGACGCCCTTGAGCCGGATCTTACGGCCGTTGAGGAATAGACCCAGGCCCGGCCTAACCTCAAACGTGCGAAATCCGAAGCGCTCCATGGTCCTGTGAAGAACTCTGCTGCCTCTCATCAGAGACAGCTCCAAGTCATAAACATGAGGAGTTTCCGCAGTCCAGGGCTTGATACCTCTCACCCTTCCCTTGAGAATTACCTTATCCCGGCCCTCGACCAGCCGGGAACGGAAAGTCTCCGCACCCCCAATCCCCGGCCCAGAGACAGACCCAATAACTCGGTTGGCGTTGGCAATATTCTTCAGATATACGTCTACAGAGATGCTACCGTCAGCCTGGGCATCAACCGCCGCCCATTCAATAAATTGACGAGGAAGGGCCTCCAGGTATACCGGCCGATAGATTCCACCGAATACCCAATAGTCGGCTTTGCGCTCGGCTAACTCAACACTGGCATTGGACGAAACCTTGCTGACCATAACCTCCAGCAGATTGCCGCTATCAAATTTGACCAGTTCTGTGATATCATACTTAAAGCGATAGAACCCCCCCTGATGCTTTGGGCCGGCACTATTGCCATTGACCCATACCTGCGTATCCGTCATCACACCTTCAAAAACGATATAAATAATCTTGTCCTTCCAACGGTCGGGAAGCTCAAAATCTCGCCGGTACCTGCCCTGCTCGGTGGCTTTATTACTGTCATCGTATGCATGGCCATAATTGTATGCCCCGAAGCCCTGCATTTCCCAATTTGAAGGCACTGCAATCGTTGTCCATCTGCCACTGTTACGCCCGGCCGTACAATAGAACTGCCATTCGACAGGATTATCCTTGTCATCGCCTGAAAGATATAGGGTCTCGGTCTCCTGACCGAGCACTACTATGGCACCGGCGGCCAAAACAGCCACTACCATAACTATTCTCGATAGTCC
>CAYGBH010000204.1:0-7398 GCA_964348055.1 uncultured Pirellulales bacterium | reverse complement strand
ATATTGCCGAGAATGGCTCGGACAGCTGGTTTACCGATTCGCCGCGCCGAATCTTAGGCGAGGATTTTGAACTGCCGGAAGGCTTCGCTCTCGATGAGCTGCAAAAGGAAGAAAACATCTTCGATGTCTGGTTCGAAGCGGGTTGTAGCTGGTACAGTGTATGTGTCAAAGACGCGGGCTGGCCTGTACCGGTGGATTTGTATCTTGAAGGCTCGGACCAGCATCGCGGATGGTTTCAACTGTCGCTTCTGCCGGGGCTTGGAGCAACGGGTAAAGCACCATTCAAAAGCGTTTTGACGCACGGTTTTACCGTTGACGAGAAGGGAATGAAGCAGTCGAAGTCGCTGGGTAACTACGTTAACGCCCAGGATGAAGTGGCAAAATACGGTTCGGATATTCTGCGGCTGTGGGTGGCGAGCGTCAATTACCAGGAGGACATCCGGTGCAACGATGAGATAATAGGACGAACACAGGATGCTTACAGGAAAATCAGAAATACACTGCGATACCTGCTCGGCAATATCGACGATTTCGACCCTGGCGTCAACAGTATTAGTTACGATGAGATGTTCGAGATAGATAAATGGGCAATGCAGCAATTGCAAAAGCTGATTGCCGATGTAACGAAAGCCTATGAGAACTTCGTTTTTCATAAGGTCTTTTCGCTAATATACAACTTCTGTACGGTCGAGATGAGCAGTATCTATATGGATGTGCTCAAGGACCGGATGTACTGCGATGCAGCAGACAGTTTGTCTCGGCGAAGCGGCCAAACAGCAATGCACAGGATATTAGACAGTCTGGTTCGGATGCTGGCACCTATATTAGTGCATACGGCAGAAGAGGCCTGGGCGGCGATGAATTCGTCGCTCGTCGCTCATCGCTCATCGCCTGCAAAACCAGCTACTTGCGATGAGGCTGAAAGCGTGCACTTAGCTTTGATGCCGAAAGTCGATGAGTCGATTGGCTGGCAGAGTCAAGAGCTCAAGTGGCAGAAGCTGATGGGGCTGCGTGATGAGGTTTTGCGGATTCTGGAAGGTTTGAGACAAGAAAAAAAGATTGCAAGCAATCTGGAAGCATGCGTAACTATCCGCTGTGATGATGAAGCTGCCGGGCTTCTAAATGAGTTCGGTCTTGAACAATTCGCGGCACTCTGTATCGTCAGCGAGGTAAAAGTAGAAAAAGCTGCCGGCGAGACGACAGTTACGGCTGAAAAAAGCAGTTTCAAAAAATGTCAGCGGTGCTGGAACTACTGGCCAAGTGTAGGGGCCGACACGGAATATCCCGATTTGTGCGAGCGATGCGTGTGCTTTGTGCGCCGTGCATGATGCGCATAGCGTATTGCCAAGTGGAGATTTTTCGGAGGTGTTTTCAATTGATTATTGAGGGACTAATAAAATGCCGGAAGACATCATCATTAAGGTTGGAGGAGACGTTTTTGAGGCGGAACTGAATGGCAGTGTGACGGGAAAGGCGATATACGATGCTCTACCCATACGAGCGAAAGGGCAACGCTGGGGTGGAGAGATATATTTTAGTATCGGCGTGAGCTGTGAGCTTGAACAGGACAGCCGGGAAGTACTGGAGGAAGGGGAATTAGGTTATTGGCCGCCAGGGACGGCTTTTTGCATATTCTTTGGGCCAACACCTGCATCAAGTGCTGATGAAATCAGGGCTGCATCGGCAGTGAGTATCGTCGGCAGACTGAAATCAGACTACCCAAGGCTGTGGGACGTCCCGGATGGAGTAGAAGTCTGTATCGAAAAGATCTAAAACAGAACAATGGGGATGGCTTGGGGACTCAATATTATTTTTGAGATTGGCGCGTTCATCTTTATCGATCTCGCAATGATGAGCGTTTGCACCCCCGCCCATAGGGCACTTACAGTATAAGCGCAGGGCCAGGCGCAGAAGAACAAAGCATTCCTCGCGTAGACCCTTGCCCAGAGGACGGAGCTCAACTGGCAAATAAATTTTTTTTTGGGGGTTTTTTTTCTTGCCGGGCAGGCATCAGGTCTTACAATTCTCTCGTTATTAACAAATTTATGGCCTGTATTTGCGAGGGACAGATTATGGATGAATCAAAGAAACCTTACGGATATGAGCTGATTATGGATTTGCACGGCTGTGATGCCTCGAAGTTCAATAGAACGAGTTTGGACAACTATTTAGAAGAAGTCTGCAAGGCGATTGATATGAAGAGATGCGAATTGTACTTCTGGGATGATGTGGGCCTTCCGCCAGAGAAGAGGCAGACTTTGCCGCATACAAAGGGAACTTCGGCTGTTCAGTTTATCCTCACAAGCACGATTGTCGTTCATACTTTAGACATGTTAAGCGCCGTATATGTGAATATATTCACGTGCAAGCCGTTCGAGAGGAAAGTTGCAGAGGAGCTGACCAAAGAGTGGTTCGGGGCAAATGGATGCAGGACGCACTTTATTGAAAGGATTTAGAATGCTATTGATTGAGCAAGAGATTGATATAGCACCGAAGGAGGGAAACACTTCTTTACTGCCATATTTTGAACAGGCTGTCGATGGGTATCTCCCTACTGACGGAATCCCCATAAGATTTGCAGTGACGCAGAGCGGTAACAGAGGATACCACTGCGAATTAGGTGTCCTCGCGGGAATGGACGATGGTGCTGTTGCTCAAGCAACGTCTATATTTGACTTTGTGCCGAGGGGAGTTGAAAACACCGAAAAGTTCAATGTGGTAATGATAGTACCAACTGGGATTGGTGCGGAAATAGGGGGGCATGCGGGTGACGCCGCGCCTGCGGCAAGATTGTTGGCCGGGGCGTGCGACACGCTGATAACTCATCCGAATGTAGTAAATGCCTCTGATATAAATGAGCTGCCCGAAAATGGCTTATATGTTGAAGGAAGCGTTCTTGCACAGCTATTGATGGGTACGGTCGGCTTACAGAAAGTTCGAGCAAATCGTGTGATACTGGTAATTGACAAGCACAAGGAAAAGCGAATTACAGGCCGTACCATTAACGCGGCTTCTGCAGCTCGTGCCTCACTGGGACTGGACTGTCCTTTAGTTGTAGAGCTTGATCCGCCGATTAAGATGCAAGCCAAATATTCGAGTTCGGGTTGTGCGGTAGGACGTGTTGACGGTCTGAAGCTGCTGTGTGAAGTGTTAGTGCGATACAGGTCCGAGTTCGATGCCGTGGCTCTGGCATCGGTGATAGATGTTCCGTGGGAGTTTCATACGGAGTACTACCATCGGCATGGGGAGATGGTTAATCCATGGGGAGGGGTTGAGGCGATGCTGACTCACGCTGTAAGTGTGTTGTTTGGTGTTCCAGCGGCACATGCGCCTATGTTCGAATCCATGGAGGTTGCGAATCTTGATGTGGGTATAGTTGACCCGCGAATGTCAGCCGAAACTGTATCGATGTGTTTTCTTCACTGCGTCTTGAAAGGACTTCACCGAAGCCCTCGGATCATAACCGACAAAATGGTTTTCACACATCCGGGAGTGTTAACTGCTGCGGACGTTTCGTGTTTGGTCATACCGGATGGTTGTGTCGGTTTACCAACGCTTGCCGCGCTGGAGCAAGGCATACCGGTAATCGCCGTGCGCGAGAACAGCAACCGCATGAGAAACGACCTGGAAAAACTGCCGTTTGAGCCGGGCAAGCTCTTTTTCGCAGAAAACTATCCTGAGGCTGTCGGTATAATGACAGCTCTTAAGGAAGGAGTAGCTTTATCTTCAGTTCGACGGCCACTTGCAGAAACTAAAGTCACTTGCGAACGCGCCAAGGTCGACACTAAAAAAAGTTCGAAAGTTGATGACACCGTCAGGGTAGCAAAGTAGTTACTTTTTGGGCGACCACATGGGGTCGCCTCTACAATTCGCGAGGACACATTGGGCCGCTCCTACGACGAATTCATTTGTTCGCAGACCTTTTGATAGACCTCATCGACGGTTATGGTATCGACATTGTGTTTTGGGTCGGTGCTTTTTATCTTAACCCCCCTGCTGTATGGTTCGCGGGCTACCATACATTCGGGCCTTCCGTACGGAGCTATCCTGGCTGGATTGGACCAACTGAACATCAAAACCAGCGGCGTCCCTAAAGCGGCGGCAATATGCCCCGGGCCGGTATCATTGCTTACAACCAGCCTGGCGGCTCTTAGCAGAGCTATCAGCTCGCTAAGAGAAGTCTGCCCTGCGAGGTTCGTTAAGGGGACGTTAGCCAGGCTCTTCAACCTTTCAACAATGTCGGCTTCGGGTGCAGTTCCAATAGCAATCAGAGAAAGGCCAAACTGCGATGAAATCTTATCAGCCAGAGCGGCAAAACGCTCGATAGGCCAGCGCTTGTCCTCGTGGGCAGAGCCGGGCACAAGAACTGCGTAATTGTCATGTGCAATCCCGTGAGTCGCTAACAACCTGCTGATTGAATCGGCAGCGCGGAAATCCTGTGGCAATACAAACTGTACGGTGACATCGGAGGCACCGGCACTGCGGATTATCTTCAAGTAATAGTCGACCACGTGAATACAATCTCGATTCTGGGGAACCTTATGCGTGTAAAAAATGTGGGCGAGCTCTCTGGCGTTTGCCATTCCGAAGCGTTTTTTACAGCCGGTCAGCCATCCCAAAGAAGCGGTTCTAAAAAGGCCTTGAAAGTCGATTACGACATCAAATTTACTGCGGCGGAGTCGCCGAATAAGCGACAGAAGAGAGCCAAATGCATGTGGACGGAACCAGGCTTTGCCGAGAAACTTGCGGTCGAAAGGGATTATCTCAGTCAGGTGGGGATGATTTTCCAGAAGCTGTGCGAACTCGGGCCGGACGAGCCAGCTAATCCCGGCATCAGGAAAACTTTTGCGCAAGGCCGTGAGAGCCGGCAAAGCCAGGACTATATCGCCCAGTGAGCTGGGCTTAATTATCAAGATGTTTTTAAGACTATCCGACATAACCAGACAATTGTAAGCAATGGATAGATTTTCTGGCAAGGCTTTTCTGACTTGCCAATGTATGTTTGTTTTGTGTCATTGCTAAGCTATCTTGAACAAGTTTTCAGACAATAATTTCACTAAGGCTTCGCCTCAAACTGTTCTATTGCTGGATTCCTGCCTTCGCGGGAATGACAAGATGTACGATTGTCTAAAAAACTCTGTAACAGTAGCTTAGCCAACCAAAGCCGGATAGCACCCCCCAAACAAGTTTGTACTACTCTGCGAAGCATGAGAGGGTGCCACCCCGCGTTCCATTAATAACGCAAAGCTCGATAGCACTATTTTTTATTAGACATAGAGCGAGATGAGGCCTAATATAATTTCGAATTCTCGTTTTTGAATTTTAAACTGCATGATTCGAGATATTGTGACTAAAAAAGGCAAATATATTTATGATTGGCCGAGGCCGACGGTTAGCGTTGATGCTGTGGTCTTCACCCTTTCTGGTAAAAAGGCCAAAGTACTGCTTATCAATCGCAGGGATGAGCCATTCAAAGGTCAATGGGTGCTGCCGGGCGGATTTGTGGATATAGATGAGGAACTGGAGAACGCTGTTGTCAGAGAATTGGAAGAGGAGACGGGTTTGGCCGATGTGCCACTGGAGCAGATGCGTGCCTTCGGCAAATGCGGCAGAGACCCAAGAGGTAGACAGATTACGATAGTATTTATGGGCATCGCGACTGAGGGGCAGAATAAGATAAAAGCCGGCGACGATGCGGCAGAGGCGCGATGGTTCGATATAGAAAAACTGCCGAAAGATATGGGCTTCGACCATAATGAAATAGTAAAGTTTGCTATCGAAAAGATAAAAGGGATGCTTTGAGACTTGCGGCGTTTGATGGTCTACCGCGTATTTTTGCAGCAGAAAGCTGTAAGAACACAAAAAAACTACGGACTATGGGTGGTTTTTGCCTGAATATTGTTATATATTTGTTTACTTGGTCCTTGGTTTTTGATTTAATCATTGGTCTTATGAAGAGTATCCCGTAATTCCTCGAGGGCGTACTCCCAATAAAAGACGAGGATATTGTGTGATAGGCCGACACAAAGGCCTAAGGAGAAGAACACGTGAGTACAGGTACAGTAAAATGGTTTAACGAGAGGAAGGGATACGGTTTTATCGTTCCAGATGATGGCAGTGACGATATATTTGTCCATCACTCCGAAATCCAATCGGAGGGCGGAACGTCCCTTGACCAAGGCCAAA
Organism: uncultured Pirellulales bacterium; assembly: GCA_964348055.1. Lineage (GTDB taxonomy): Bacteria > Planctomycetota > Phycisphaerae > Sedimentisphaerales > Anaerobacaceae > JAUXAL01. The sequence continues at coordinate 1,212 of CAYGBH010000204.1, read as the reverse complement.
AGGTCGAGTACGAGATAGGCAAAGGCGAAAAGGACCGTCGTTGTGCGGTCAAAGTACGGCCCTGCTGAAGCTGAACACCGTGTCGTGAAAACCACGAATCCCTTCCTTTCCATCCAAGAAAGTGATTTGGAAGATGATATTCCAATCGTTCAAGGAGGGATGAGAGTTGGTATTTGTTTATCGAGTTCAGCCTCAACTGTTGCAAATGCCGGTGATATTGGAATTATTGCCACTGCTGGATGCCGGCACGAAAGGTTTAAGGTGCAGTTCAAAGGTTAGAAAAGGAAATCGAAAATGAACATCTACGTAGGAAATTTGTCACTTGAGACAACTGAAGACGATTTGCGTCAGGCTTTTGAAGCCTTTGGCCAAGTCAGATTCGTCAACATCGTCAGGGACAGGGATAGTGGCGAATCAAGAGGATTTGGGTTCGTGGGAATGCCCTCCAGGGATGAAGCCCAAACTGCAATCAGCGAAATGAATGGTAAGGATTTGAAGGGACAGGCCATCAACGTCGAAGAGGGTCGGCGGAAAACACCGCGTTGGACCGGCGGAGGTAGGCAACAAAGCGGTTTTAGCGGTGGTGGTCGCAGAGGCGGTGGTCGCGTCGGCAGAGACAGACGAGGAGGTTTTAGGGGTGGTGAGCGTGACGGACGTCGCTACTAACAATCAGGTTCTATTTGCGTTGCTACTTGAAAACCGTAAATCGAAAAGCCCATCTTCTTTGTTCAAAGATTATAAATATCGAAGTCTCCAGACCCGCCACCCGGCTGAATCCGTCCGTGCCGGAATCAATCACAGTGCCCTTTTTGGCCGGATTAGAAATATATCTGCATGATGTCTGTCTCGGCGCGTCTTTTTGGGGATTCGTGGCTATGTGGTTTTGGACTCTACGCCATAGTCCTGCGTTTTTCTGAGCTGTTTGTTGAACATACGCAGCTGTATATCAATAGCGCTTAAGGCCCAATCAATATAGTGCAAGTCGTGGGCGGGACGCTGGTGTCTTTCATTCATTAAGCCATTCTGGACGGTCTTCAAGAATTTGCTTATTGTCTGGGGGCTGATTTCCGTAGGTTCGGCAGCCCATCCTTTTAATTCCTCGTACTGCTGCCGTAATTTTTTGCTGCTCTTTAACTGCTCGACAGTCAAATAATCGGCGGGGTTGTAAGCCAACTGCAGGCCCTTAAGGCACAAGATTAACGGCTCGTAATT
>CAYGBH010000203.1:0-7398 GCA_964348055.1 uncultured Pirellulales bacterium | reverse complement strand
GGTCAATTCACTAAATTACTCGTCTGATCCTGCAATTTTCGTATTGCATAGCGTTATGATATCAGGGATAATCCACTAAGTGATTCGAGCCAAAAGAAAAAAAATTGAAGGATTAGCCGCAGACTCTCCAGCAGGCACTTCAGCAGAGCTGGGGTCCATAGTCGCAGCGATAGCTGGTCTGGCCGCTGCCTGGATTGCCGCTGGCTCAACGGGGTTACTGGCGCATCCCTTGCGGCGGGCGCTGACGCTGACGGCTTTGGGCGTAGCAATCTTCGCGCAGCGCCCTTTCCCGTGGCGACCGAGGATGAGCCTTTTAGCTGTCCTGGCAGCCGTTGGCTTGGCCACATATATGATAGCCTCATCCCTGCCGGCCGTCAACGTCATGGGTGTCTCGCTTGTTCTGGCGGCCCTTGCCTTCACTTCCTCTGGACAGGCAAAGAAAATGCTGCGCATCTTTTCTGTTGCGACCGCGGTCTTCGGCCTCTACCGCGCCGCCTGTACGTCTATACCCTTGGTCTGGTCGACGTCCGACCTTCTCGGCCGTGCACTTGGAAACGTCGGCGGCCTTGTCACACAACAACCTGTGTATATTGGGGCCACATTTGCCGGTCTTGACTTTCTCGTCCTTATGAGCGTGCTCTGGGTTTTATGGTCGGCCTGTAGCCCACCACCGAGACTGTTGCGGGCAATCTACGGCCTTGCGGCGATCCTTGGCGGCCACCTCTGTTATCTAATTGTGTTGTCATACGCCCCACAGCTGCTTGCTACGGTCGCCGAGCCGGCCGCTGAGCAAGAAGGTTGGTACTGGGCCGGTCTGTTCCATAAAGCAGTGCCTTGGAATCTACCCGTCCTGGCTTGTGCGATACATCTGCTGGCCGCTGCGGCTATGTTTCGGTGGTCCCCTTTGCATCCGGACAGGCAGCGCAATTTCACAAATGTTTCTACTCACCCTTCCCGGACCCAATATATGCTGCGGGTTGCAGCGGTTATTATGGCTATCCTTTTGCCCGTTATCATTGCGCTTTACCCGGGCAAATCGAGCATTCAGGGTAAAAAGGTCGTTTTCTATGAGAAAGGATTCCTCAACTGGCTCAAGCCCGAGCACGGCAACTATGGCAGATACTCAAGCGGAATGTATGGAATGCTTCCGGTTTTTATCGAAAGCTTTGGTGCCAGTAGTCTTATCTCAGCCGACCTGTCAGACGAAGACATCCGCAATGCTGATGTCTTAGTCCTGCTTTTTCCTGATGAGCCCTGGGCCGAGGGACAGCTGAAACGAATCTGGGACTTTGTAAACCGGGGTGGTTCACTTCTGGTAATGGGTGAGCACACGACCCGGGACCCGAACGGAAACAATCGTTTCAATGAAGTGCTGGAACCGACTGCCATACGGGTCCAGTTCGATTCGGCCACATTTGCGGTTGGCGGCTGGTTGCAGTCATACGAGGCAATTGCACACCCCGCGACAGCAGGTGTCCCGGACGACCGCAATCAGTTCGGTGTGGTTATCGGTGCTTCTCTCGAGACGCATTGGCCCGCGCGTCCGTTGTTAGTTGGACGGTGGGGATGGTCCGACCCCGGAGACGAGGGAAGCGGCCGGGCCATGATGGGCAACGGCCGCTACGACCCGGGCGAAAAACTCGGCGACCTAATCCTTGCGGCTGAGCAGCCGATGGGCAAGGGACGCATCATTGTATTCGGCGACACATCCGGCCTAACCAACGGTATCAATGTCAGTTCGCATGTTTTTACTTCGCGGCTGTTTAGCTATCTGGCCGGTAACTCCAGAGGGACCCCGCAAGGCGGGAACCCAAATGCGCACCCCGTATGGCGACAGCTCCTCGGCATATTATTCTGCGTGCTGCTCATCGGCCTCTTGGTTTGGTACCCGGGCCAATGGACGGTTGTCTTGGTGGTAATAGGCTTAGCAGGCTCGCTTGCAGTCTCTACTGCCATCAGCCAAAGTGCCGGTGAGATGCTTCCCGATGGACGCTACAAATCACCCAATAACTTGGCCTACATCGACTCGACTCACGTTGAAGCATACAGCGGAGAGTCCTGGCGTCCTGACGGTCTTGGGGGGCTTAACCTTACGCTTATGCGCAACGGCTATCTCGTTCATTCTCTTCCAGAATTCACAGCCGAGCGGCTTCAGCGGGCGGATCTTTTGCTCTCAATCGCACCTGCCCGCGGCTTTTCGAAGACCGAACGCACCGCACTGAGGGACTTCGTGACTAATGGCGGGACCTTCATTATCATGGTCGGACTTCCACGCGCAGATCCCAGCCGTTCACTGCTTTCGCAGTTTGGCTTTACTATCGGCAGCCCTGGGTCGGATCAGCCCGAACCCCAAGCCATGGGACACTTCAAATCTCCGTACCTCAGGTCGGGAGACCAACGTGTCTACGTGCGCTTTCACGCGGCTTGGCCCATCAGTTGTAACGATCCAGGAGCTCAGGTGCTCGCATATGGGCAAAACAATTTGCCGGTTATTATTCTGCGCCGACTCGGAGCCGGAAAGATTGTAGTCATTGGCGATACGTGTTTTGCGATGAGCAAGAATCTCGAACGCGAAGGAGGAGAACCGTTTGAAGGTCTGCGGGAGAACGCCGATTTCTGGCGTTGGTTTATCACACGGCTGCGAGACCAGGAGATGTGGATTCCTCCGCCTCTCCAAAGCCAGCCCGAATCTGGAGAAAATGCGACATCGTTAAATGAATCGAATCAGGAGATTGCCCAGTGAAACGGTCCTGGATTGGCTTGGCGTTATTGAGTGCCTCGTGGCTGTTCGGCCTGAGCTACTACCACGATGCTAACTGGTGGGTCTGGGCTATGCTTGTAGCGGCCGGGACCGGACTGCTCACGGCGGTTCACATTCGCAGGCCCACAGCGGGCCAGTCAGCCGCCGCCGCACTGATGTTGCTGCCTGCAATCGGTTTGGCCCCGTGGCCCTACCGTGCCGCGCCATTGCTTATCTTTGTTGGTCTTGTACTTGGTGTCGTACCGATTCCCCGTCGTTGGCCCGGAATTCTGGCGTCGGCGCTCATACTGGCAGGTGTCGTCTTGGTGGCCCAATCACTGGCAATTCTCGGTTATGAGTACGTCACCTCCAGATCGCACGAACTGCCATGGCCCTTGCCTAACCTGCTTTACACGATTTCGCAGCTGTTTGGTATCCGAGCAGCATTAGACGGTACCAGTCTTGCCATATACTCTCCGAGAGCTGTTCATCGTCTTGGGGCCACATGGGAGCTGCTGTTAGACCCGCCTACGTTAGCCTTCCTGTTGGGGGGGATTGTCACGTTGTGCTTGTCCCCGTTATTGCTTTCAAAAGAAAGCAGGGAGATAAGCCAGCCGCCAGGGAAGCAAGAATTTCGCTTACGTAAGTCTTTGGCAGCTCTGGTAATATTGATTGCTGCCTGGCTGCCTGTTCGCGCCGCGCTGTTGATATCAATTTTTATACATCGGGCGCTTCGGACTGAGTACGGGGCGGAATTAGCATTGATGAACCAATTCTGGAATCCGTGGCTGCATCTGTTTTTTTTGCTGGGCCCGGTTCTTCTAAGCTTGCGGTTCGTGCAGACCCCGTCTTGTGGGCCTTCGACGAGCTCAGCCGGGCCGCAGCGGGCTTCGGAACCAGGCGCCAAACTCGGCAAACGTCTTGGGGCAATAGTCCTGACTTTTGCAGGTAGCTTCTGCCTGATTACCGGTTTGCTGTTGGATGTGCCGGGACGACGCAAGGCAGGCCGTGTCCTGATCGACGAATATCATTCGACCTGGGAACCTACCGATAGGCCGTTTGACACGGAATGGTACGGGCATGAATCCGGATATAACTATTACTGCATCTACGATTACTGTTCGCGTTTCTATCAAATGTCTCGGCTGAACGCGCCCATCGACGATGCCACCTTGCAGGACTGTGATGTTCTTGTAGTCAAGGTCCCGAACTCACGACGATATGAGCCGCAAGAAGTGGCGGCAATAGGCCGTTTTGTCGAAGGGGGAGGAGGTCTGCTGCTTATCGGCGAACACACGAACGTTTTCAATACCGGCACGCACATAAACGATATAGCGAAGATTTTCGGCTTTAGTTTTCGCTACGACTGTCTGTTTGACATTGATACGATTTTTGTTCAGCTCTACCGCCGGCCACTCGTACCGCACCCAATAGTGCAAAGTATGCCCCCGCTTAACTTCGCGGTCTCCTGCTCTATCAATCCCGGAAAAAGTCTTGGCCGAGCGGTCATTCGCTCGCGCGGTCTAAAGTCTCTGCCCGCTGATTACCACGCGAGCAATTTCTATCCCCAGGTCGAAGACCGGGCAGACGTGCGGTACGGTGCTTTCGTGCAATTATGGACGACCCATTACGGCACCGGCCGCGTTGCCGCTTTTACTGATTCGACCATCTTTTCTAATTTCGCAACCTTCGAACCCGGAAAGTCTGAGCTAATGCTTGGCATGCTCGAATGGCTTAACTACAGCAACTGTCCTTATCCCTTACGACCATTTCTAATCCTTTTGGGGCTCTTACTTCTTGTTGGTGGGTTGGTGCTCTGCCGAACATCGAGCGCAGCCTGGCTGGTTGTGGTCAGCGCAGCGGTGCTCGGCTGGGCGATTGCAGCGGTCGGTACACGAGCGATTCACCGGTATTCTATGGCCCTTCCCAAAGCGGCTCGGCCGATGGTTCAGGTAGTGGTCGACCGTACGGTGTGCAACAGACCTCTGTCCAGAGGCGGGTTCATCGCGGGAAAGAGAGAAGGATTCGGGATTTTCGAGCGGTGGATTCTGCGCCTTGGTTACTTCACCTCTCGCAGGAGTGGCACCGATGCACTGACGGGCGACCTTATAGTGTTTCCAGACCCCAACCAGACGGTCCCCCGTGAATTTCGCGACGAGCTGGCCGATTATGTTGCGGCCGGTGGCAAAGTGCTCGTTCTGGACTCGCCGGCGAACACCGAGTCGACTGCAAACAGCCTGTTGTATCCGTTTGGACTGACTGTGACGCCAAACACGAGCCTTAGCGGCCCACTGAAAGCGCCGGAAGATTGGCCTGTGATAAGAATCGACTCAACCTGCCAGATAGAAGGAGGCGAGCCAATAATGTGGGTGGCAAACACGCCGATAGCCGCAAGAGTCCGTCACGGCAAGGGGACTGTGACCGTCATCGGGTTTGGCTCGCGATTTGCGGATTACTATATGGGCGTCATAGGTGATGTTGTTCCCAGTCCTGAGCTCCGCAAGGTGTTCGACTTGCAGTTCACGATATTGAGGTCAATCGTTTCTGAACCATAATGAGCTCCTCGGCAGCAGTGCAGGGGGCGGGAAGCGAACGCCCTGCTCGACGATATGCGAATCTACTGCCGTGCTCTCAAAAATGAAACGAAGAACTCTAAAGCGATTCAGGGAGCTTTGAGGAAATAAAATAAGTGGTTGCCGGAGGGCAAGTATTTATAGTTTCATCATTTATGACACTGGGCGGTACTGGACTTGAACCAGTGACCTCCTGCGTGTCGAGCAGGCGCTCTATCCAACTGAGCTAACCGCCCCGGCTAACACTCACCTACAGTATGGGAAAAAAACGCAAAAATCAAGAATATTTGTGCAAAAGTGCTGTCTGAAAAAAGACCACATTATGCCGGTGAACGTAAGGTTATGCATCAAGGGAGGTTATGACACGTTTTTGTGGCTAATAGAAGCAGGCATGAATGTCTTGGTACGCACTATTTACCTTAAATGCAACGATTATCAGTTCAAATTTCTTCTGATAACCGCAGCAGCCGAAACCGTTTGTTGCACATTGCTGCTTGCAACCGTTATAGAAATCTGAACACTTTTAACTATTGTCTGCATATCTACAACCACTGTATCCCTTGTGAAAGTCATCGCCGTAACATTGTCACAAAGGACATAATCGCTGTCAGTCAAATCATCATTTGTAATTAGATATAGTTTGTTATCTCCACTGTTATATCGATAAGTTATATCATCTCCTTCGGCGGTAATCAGGGAGCATTCAGAGGCTAGCGAGTTAGGGTCCACTGCATCTGCTGTCCGAAGTTGAGTTATCATCCGAAACATTGCCTGTCGGGCGCTGTTAATTGCCTTAAAAATATCCTCGTTTTGGCAGTAATTTATGATCGAGGCGTTAAAGGCAACAGCTACAGCGGCAAGCAGCATGCCTGCTATTGCCAGAGCAAGCAACAATTCTGCAACGGTAAAACCGGTTTTGTATTTCATATTCTGCATTTTATATCCACCTGCAGTTAAGCACGCTTCTAACAAGCGTGCCGGAAGCGCCCCTTTCGGTCTCGAAACTCGTATTTCACTCCATATTTAGGTTTCTCATCCCAACCTGATACAACCCGAATAAGGTCCCTTCACGCCTTTTAGTATCGGGCCCGAAGCCAGCTCGCTGAGTCGATTTCCCTTGAGTCCAGGAAAATCTTTACAGTTACTCGAACAAAGTAACTGCTATGGTCACTTACAACCTGTTCAAAATCTGCCGCATTGACATTTTCAACTGTTATTTGTTGAGTAAATGTAGGAAAAATGTTCAGAGGGTTTCTGTTGACGCTAATCGGCGGAGAAAAACTCATACCATCAAAATCATCCAAATCGTCATAGCTGGTCAGGGTTTCTCCCGTCTCCGGACCAAATGTGGAAATGCCGCTTTCCGGATCAACCACCGCCAGCAAGGTGGTAAGCTCTCTTATCTGTTCGATGAGAAACTCAGCGGTTGACAAATCTACTCCGGCATCGTTAGCTTTGGTGAATGCGCCGTTGGCCACAATAAGGGAAGTAACTGCAAGGGCCACCAATACTATCGCTATCAACACCTCGATAAGTGTAAAACCACCGCGCCTCCCAAAAGACCGCTTGCGACCGACATCTATTTCGTATCTCGTACCTCGCATCTGGTTTCTCCTCAATCGTGTCCCGTGGCCCGGAATCCGGGACACGGGCAACGAATCTATTTGCCCATAACAAGACTGGACATCTTGAATATCGGCAGAATAATACTCATCGCAATAAAGCCAACCAAAACACCCATTGCGACTATCATTATAGGCTCTATCATTGAGGTTACCATCTTGATAATATTCTTGAGTTCTTTTGCATAGTAATCGGAAACATCTTTTAGCACATCGCTCATCGTCCCCGAATCTTCGCCGCTCTTTATCATTTGTGTTACGTTGTCCGGCATAAGATTACACTGGCTCAGACTGGATGCAATTTTCTTGCCCTGACGAACCTCTTCATAGACACCCAGCCACATACCCTTATAAAGGGCGTTTCCTGCTATTTGTGCTGTTATCGAAATGGTATTTAGTATCGGCACACCGGCTCTTGTCAGTACCCCCATGGTGTGAAGACTCCTTGTTATATAAAGGCTTC
>CAYGBH010000202.1:4747-7449 GCA_964348055.1 uncultured Pirellulales bacterium | reverse complement strand
CTTTCCCAGGTACTTGGGGTCTCGGCTTCATTGACTTCATTAACCTTCCAGTAGTGAGTCGTATCTAAATCGAGGGCCAAGGGACCATGGCTGTTCTCGGTCATGGTAGCGACAGGGGCAGTACCATCTATCACAGCTTGCTCGTCCGCGCTAATATACACATCGTGCGTGGCTGCCTCTCTTCCTGCACGCCAGCCAAGAACCACATCCAAGTCCACACCTGTTGCCCCGGAATCCGGGTAAGGCTTTGTTGCATTCACGGGTATATAGAAGAAGCGAACCTCACTGAGACCATATTGGGGCAGGATGTCTCCCCAGTTGCTGTTAGCTGTGAGCCTGACATACTTTGCCGACACACCGCCAAAATCAATAGTGGTATTGTGTGCATAACCGGGCGCTCCGGGTGCCCGGGCAAACTGGTGAGTGGTACCCACTGTCGTATAGTCGATGCCATTGACAGAATATTCAATGGTAACATCTTTGAACCCGAAACCAATCATTGATTCCAGACTGTCATTCGCGTTCCATACCCACATCTCATGCAGTTTGCAAACCTTGTCGAATTCAAATTCGATCCAACTCGGCTGTGGCCCTGCGATATCGCTGAGCCACATAGTGTCGTCACCTTCTTTACCGTGCAATAAACCACTCTCATCAAGTCCGGAGCCGTTGACGGTATTCTCAGGCCCCCGATTCGCTGCCTGGCTGGAAGCTGTGGCTGTTACATTCTCGATAGGATAACCAACCGGTTCAGTCGTAAAACTCCAGACCTCGCCTTCGTACACTGTGTAGTCCGGTGGTCCATTGACCTCATCGACCCGCCAGTAGTAAGTCGTGGCCAAATCAAGGCGTTGGGCAGGAGTATAGCTCTCGGCACTCTGAGCGATTCCGCCAATGCCATCGTTAACGTCGTTGAAATTCTCACTAAAGTAAACTTTGTGCCCATTGATTGCCGGCGCGAACATGCCCGGTGTCCAGCTAAGGACCACGTCCCGTGGCACATCTGTCGCCTCATCAGCAGGGCTCGGGTCAGCGGCACTTGTCAAGGAGTATTCCTCCAGCTTGAAAGCTATCATGGCATAGCCTTTACCACCATAATCAGCGTTTTCGCTTTTGATGGAAAAGCTGCCGTCCGCACCGCATGAAATATCTGTCCACTTCATGACATAACCGGTTACGGTGTTATAGCCGACACAGAATTCTCCCGATGCTTCCGAGAGTTTCTTTACACCGGGACTGGAGGCATACGTATATACATCGGCGCCTTCAATGGTCACCTTGGCCCATCTGTTGGTATAACCGACGTTACCACGGTTTGATGTTAAAGTGATAGTGTAACTCATACCCGGATTCAAACCGTTGAAAACTATGGCCTTATGCTCGGCCGTACTGTCAAGTTCGTTTCCCCCGGTTAAATCGAGTATGCCGCCAAAGATATCATCCGCCTCGGTGCCCGCATTACAATTACCTCCGTTGCCGGGCCACGCATCCCCGTTAGCATCGCCATCACCGACTATTTCCCCGGTCATGGTAACGCTCAAGGTGGCTCCGGTGTCGAAATCCATTAGTGCCTTATTGGTATCCAAATAGGTATAGGTGGTAACATTCAAACCCAGAGCGGCGGTGCCGCCGTTGCCGTCTAACAGGTCGTTATAGGCAACCCAATCGGCGCGGGTAACAGTCACCAAAGCCATTATCAAAACAAAAAAAGTTAAAAAAATACATTTCCTATACATAATAGTTCTCCTTCAACAAGTTGACATGGCTATAAACATCGGCCACAGTCCTGATGGATCGGGGGCCACTTTAATTGGCTTATGGCGCCAACCGATACAGTCGAATGTCATCAAAGTATAATGTACCACTGGCACCATTGCCGTCAATCCCAATAGCCAGCTTAGTAATATTCTGCAGGTTCACGCCTAACGATGCAAGGTCGATATTCCACTGCGTCCATTCTGCTTTCGCTATGTCACCCGCATCGCCGCCATAGACCACCTTGGAGCCGTCGACCTTCACATACAACTGCCCGGTGTTGCCCTCAGTGCCGTGGAAGTACAGCACCAATGTCGTGACGTTGGCTTGCGTCCAGTTCTGCGGCGGACTCAACGGCAGTTCGGCCTCTGAATATGCTGCTCCGCCGGTGTTGTTGTAGAAGAACGGCATCGACTGGCTGCCACTGTGAACGATGATTCGCTCGCAGAAAGGAGCAACATCATAACCAACAAGAGAGCCGTTTGTCGGCACCTGGTATCCGTCTATCCACACGTTAAATATCCTTTTGCTCTCCGGGTTAGTGGGGTCAAGGTCATTGTAGCTCTCAAAATCGTCGACGACAATATGGTCGTTTGTCGTAAAGCTCCAGATGGCACTTTCCCAGGTACTTGGGGTCTCGGCCTCATTGACTTCATTAACCTTCCAGTAGTAAGTCGTGTCTAAATCGAGGGACAAGGGACCATAGCTGGTTTCGGCCACGGTAGTAGCACCGGCAGTACCGTCTATCACAGCCTGCTCGTCGGCGCTTAAATATACGTCGTGCTTAGCTGCCCCTCTCCCAGCGTTCCAGCCCAGGAACACATCCAGGTCTACACCCGTCGCCCCGGAATCCGGGTTGGGATTTCTTGCATGCATAGGTATTTGCAGGAAGCGAACCTCACCGAGACCATATTGGGGCATGATGCCTCCCCAGTTGCTGTTAGCTG
>CAYGBH010000202.1:0-4737 GCA_964348055.1 uncultured Pirellulales bacterium | reverse complement strand
TCGCGCCGCCAAAATCAACAGTGGTGTTGTGTGCATAGTCGGACGCTCCAGGTGCCCGGGCAAACTCATGAGTAGTACCCAATGTCGTATAGTCGGTGCCGTTGGTCGAATACTCGATCGTAACATCTTTGAACCCGAAACCGAGCATAGACTCAACCATTTGATTAGAGTTCCATACCCACATCTCGTGCATTTTGTAAATCCTGTCAAACTCATATTCGATCCAGGCCCCCAGCGGTTCGATGTTGCTAAGCCACATATCCCTGTCTTTGTTCGAGTGCAGGTCATTATCATCCAGTCCTGAACCGTTGATGGTATTTTCAGGACCCATTTCTGCTTTTCCTGCGCTGGAAGCTGTGACGGTTATGTTCTCGATAGGATAAGCAAATAGCTCGGTCGTGAAATTCCAGACTTTGCCTTTGTATACCGTATAATCTGGCGGCTCATTGACCTCATTGACGCGCCAGTAGTAAGTCGTGCCGAAATCAAGGCGTTGGGCGGGCGTATAGCTTGTGGCACTCTGGGTGATACCGCCAATGCCATCGTTGACGTCGTTGAAGTTGTCGCTAAGGTAAAATTTGTGCCCATTCACCAGCGCTGCATATTCTCCAGGCGTCCAGCTAAAGGTCACATCTCGCTGCACTTCTGTCGCCCCATCAGCAGGGCTCGGGTCAAAAGCCGCCCCAGGCGGTATGCCCATCATGACCTGCCGAACCTCTACGGCGGATAGTGCCCCGTCATAGATCCGGGCGTCGTCTACAGTGCCTTCTAAATGGGCGCCCGGGCCACCGCTATCCCACTCCTGGCCTATTGACCACAGGTCATCTTTGCTAAAAGTAATTTCAGAAACCGCGTGTGAATTCTCCTCAACTCCATCGACGTATACATGTCCGGTGAAACCATCATAGACGAGCGTCATGAAATGCCATTGGCCGTCAGTGATCGCCGTTGAGGACATCGCATATACGCCTTCTGTTCTGAAAGCGGCCTTGGTACCCTGAATAGCAAACTTAATCACGTCGTCGCGACCTGCGGTATTACAGGAAAACCATTCCATGGCCCTATCCGTAGATGTTTTGAGCCATGCACTAAGCGTAATAGTTTTGCTCTTTATGTCATCTGCGACAGAATCTATTACCACATAATCACTTATCCCATTAAGGTATATGGCTCCTGAGCCAACCTTACCGGGCACGAAAGTCGGATTGCCAACAGCGATGCCGTCGTTACCCAAGCCGGAATAGTCCAGTGTGTCGCCGTCAAATCTCCACCATCCAACAAGAGGAGGCCGAGCACCTTCCGTTGCTCCTGTGAGAAAAAGGCCCAGCCCCAAAACAAAAGAAGTTAAAAGAATTAATTTTCTACACATAACAGTCCTCCTTCAAAAAAGTCAACATAATCATGTTTTGTTCGAGCGCCAAATACACGGTATCTATAATAAGCATCAAGAAACACACACCTTGGCCAAATGGCGTTTCCGTCAAAGAGTACACCAAGGTGATTGCGAGTCCGCCTAACTGTCCAAGGGGCGGACTCGCAATCTTATACTTATTGAACCTCGTATCAATGCCGATTACGTCTCCAGCCAGAGTTGCTCATCAAGCCACAAATCCGTAATTTTAGCATAATACACCAAGTCAGGTTGTGCCGCAACTTTACTGATAGCTTATATGCAGCAGTGGTGCCTCACTCGCACCCCCGTCGAAAGACTCGGCTTCCCGAGTTCCCTGCGAGGGTTTGGCCGGGTTGTCTCTAAACATCAACACTATCGCGTTGCCGTTCCAGCCATCCTGGTTGACTATCTCCTGGATGATACTGGAGATGTCAGGGGTTCGCTCCTCAGGACCCTTGGCATGCTCGGTCATCCACTGCGGTATATCCCACACCACCCGCGCCGTGGTTTTGGGCCTGCTGCTAATGTCACCTGAAGTTGAACTAAACGTAGCGGGATCGGGAGACAGTTGACCCTCGATGATAAGAGACACATCGGGGATATGGAAATCACTACTTACACTATCGGCGCTAAACTGCACCCACGCCTCGGTGATGGTCGCACCCTTGGGAATGGGCAGAGCCACCCATCGGCAGCCTATCACCTGTAGGCTCGTGGCGGACATAGTGCCTTCATGGCCCAACTCCAGGTCGCTGCTGCCTAAATCTATACCGCCAGCTGGGATGTGCTCTTCGGCATCATCACTGCTGGTAGCGATACTCCACTCGTTGACAGGCGCAGGAGGCGCAGGAGCCACCCGATACAGCCCGATATCATCAAAATACAGTGTACCACTGGCGCCGTTGCCGTCAATCCCAATACTCAGGGTCGTAACGTTCTGCAGGTTCGTGCCAACTGATGCAAGGTCGACATTCCACAGGTGCCACCATGTTCGCGCCAAGTTAGCGGCGTCACCATCGTATGTAACCTTGGAGCCGTTTACCTTCAGATACAACTGCCCGGTGTTCCCCACGGTACCGTGGAAGTACACCGTCAACGTCTTAACACCAGATACAGTCCAGTCCTGGGCCGGCGTCAGCGTCAGTTCGGCCTCTGAATATGCTGCGCCGCCGGTGTTGCTGTAGGCAAACGGCATCGACTGCTTACCGCCGTGAACGATGGTCTGCTCGCAAAATGGAGCAACCCCATAACCGACGACAGAGCCGTTTGTCGCGACGCCGTATCCGTCTACCCATACGTTAAATATCCTCTTGCTCCCGGGTTCACCGGCTTCAAGGTCATTGTAGCTCTCGAAATCGTCCACGACAATATTGTCAGTTGTCGTAAAATTCCAGATAGCACTTTCCCAGGTAGTCGGCGTCTCGGCCTCATTGACCTCATTAACCTTCCAGTAGTGAGTCATCTCTAAATCGAGGGCCAAGGGACCATAACTGGGCTCGGTAACGGTAACAACAGGGGCAGTACCGTCTATTACAGCCTGCTCGTCGGCGCTAACGTACACATCGTGCGTGGCCGCCTCTCTTCCCGCTCTCCAGCCAAGGGTCACATCCACGTCCACACCTGTCGCCCCGGAATCAGGGTAAGGCTTTGCTGCATTCACAGGTATGTAAAGGAAGCGAACCTCACTGAGACCAAATTGGGGCATAACGGCCCCCCAGGCGCTGTTAGCCGTGAGCCTGACGTACTTGGCCGACACACCTCCCATATCAATAGTCGTATTGTGAGCGTAACCCTCCGCGCCGGGCGCCTGGGCAAACTCGTGAGTTGTACCCAATGTTGTATAGTCGGTGCCATTGGTCGAATACTCGATAGTAACATCTTTGAACCCGAAACCGACAAAAGCCTCAATCATTTGATTAGAGTTCCATACCCACAACTCATGCAGTTTGTAAACCCTGTCGAACTCATATGCGATCCAGGCCCCCTGTGGTTCGGGGCCGCTAGCCCACATATCCGTCGCCTCTGTCGAATGAAGGTCGTTATCATCCAGTCCCGAGCCGTTGATGGTATTTTCAGGACCCATATCTGCCTGGTTTGCACTGGAAGCTGTGGCGGTTATGTTCTCGATGGGATAAGCAAGCAGTTCGGTCGTAAAACTCCAGACACTACCCACGAATAACATATTGTCTGGTGGACCACTGTTCTCATCGACGCGCCAGTAGTAAGTTGTGCCAAAATCAAGGCGTCCGGGAGCATAGCTGTTCTCACTCTGGGTGATACCGCCAATGCCGTCGTTAACATCGCTAAAGTTCGCGCTAAAGTAGACTGTGTGCCCATTCACCGGCGCGGTGTGAACTCCCGGCGTCCAGCTAAGGACCACATCTCGTGACACATCTATCTCTCCATCAGCCGGGCTGGGTCCCCCAGCACTTCCAAGCGTGTATTCTATGTGCAGAAAAGCCCTATTAGTCTCACCCCCACCGTAAGCGTCGGCAGTTCGATTACCTTTGGAGGGATTATCCGGGTTGTCGCGAATTATCAGCACCAGGGCATTGCCTGCGACCCAACCAGGCTGGTCGATTATCTCCTGGATGACAGCGGAGAGATCCGAGGTTCGATGTTTATCACCTACATTAGCCCAGTGTTCCGGCTCATATATCGCCTGCGCCGTGGTTCTGGGCTGCCTGTTGGCAATTTCAGAGGGGGCCGATTCATCAAACGTAGGAGGATTGGGATTCAATTCACCTTCGATGATGACACTAACGTGCAGATCCTCTTCTATCTCATCGACCGTGAACTCGATCCACGCTTCCAGAATCATGGCACCCTTTGGAACATCAACACCATCCCAGCGAATAGCTACTAATTGCTTATCGCCCATACCCGGGTCTTCATAAGGAAACTCCAGGTCGCCGCTGCCGGCTTCTGGAGTACCGCTCGGGTCCAACTCTTCAGTGTCATCAGACTGTTGGATGATATAGCCCTCCCACACATCACCAAGCGCCACATTTGTACCGGCCAGAGCCAGCACCAAAACAAAAGAAGTTAGAAAAATCAATTTCTTACACATAATATTCCTCCTTCAAAAAAGTTAAGGTAATTTAGGATTTGGCCACACGCCACAACACCCGATGTTTTCAACAGGCACAGAAAACAGAATACAGAGGACAGAAAACAGAAAAATCTGACATCCAGTTTCTGACATCTGACTTCTATCTTCTTATTTGGTGCCTGCCAAGACAATTGTTTTGACGACTTTACTTTACCTCCTTCCTTTTACAAGCTCGTTGTTAATGATTAATTGAAATGTAAGAATTTTAACTCTGCGGCACGAAGTCCCGATA
>CAYGBH010000201.1:4998-7453 GCA_964348055.1 uncultured Pirellulales bacterium | reverse complement strand
CGGCCCAGATGTATTTCATTCGGGCCGATCACTTCCTTGAGCAGGGACGGCGGCCCAGCTTCCAGACGTCCACCGTGGATGTGGACGAATATCCAGCCGTCGGTCCCTTCGAACTTCAAGCCTCGCGTCCCCTCATTTTTGCCAATCATCCGCACGCCGTTGGCATACTTGAATTCAAACTCGTAATCCATAAACGCATCAAACAAGCCCTTTGGAAGGCGCTTGCCTTTTGCAGTTAACTCGACCGGGCCGGTATCATCGCTGTCATTGCCCAACTGGCCAATATCGATTATGTGCGCACCGCGGTCGGTCATCTCCCCGCCGCCGTAGTTCAATATGAACCGCCACCAGAAGTGGCATCGCATCTTCGTGTAAGGCTCGTATGGCGTGTGGCCGAGCCACATATCGTAATCAAATCCGTCCGGTATCGGCATATCAGGATGCGGCCCCGCATTCTTGATGACTTTCAGGTGCTGTGGGTCGCGGCACGGCATATTGATACGGATGGTATGCAGCCTGCCGATTCGCCCGTTGCGCACCAGCTCGCACGCAAAACGCACGCTGTCCCTCGAGCGCTCGTGACTGCCGGTCTGCAGAACACGTCCGTAGCGCTTCACCGCATCGCGTATCGCTTTGCTCTCGGCAACTGTATTGGCCAGCGGCTTTTCGCAGTAAATGTCCATACCCGCCCTGGCCGCCGCCACCGAAGCAAGTGCGTGCCAGTGGTCAGGCGTACAGACCGAAACAGCGTCGATGTCCCTACGCACCAACAGCTCGCGGAAATCACGATAGCTATCAATACCCTTGTATTTTCCTGATGGACTCTTCTCGGCGTAAGCCCTTTCGGCCCGCTCAATTGCTGGCTTTAGCCCCGCTGAGGTACTGTCTGGAAATTGATAAAGCATATCATAGTCACTACTTCCTTCATTGACATCGCAGAGCGCAACAATCTGAACATCCGCCTGATGAAGAAATGCCAGCATATTCCTTGTTCCCTGACCGCCTAAACCGATGCAGCCCATTACAATCCGGCTGCTCGGCGCTACGGAACCTGCCCTGCCCAGCACCGAAGAGGGAACGAAATATGGAAAACTCACAGCGGCTATGGACGCGCCGGTTGCCGTTTTTAAGAACTGACGTCTTGATATTATTTTCTTTGTCATTTGGTTCTCTCCTTTCCGCTATAAATGCCATGGGCTGCGCATCGGTCGCGACAGCATTCTGTTGGCCTGCTCATCATTAAGGAAGACTTCCTTTTCCGGGTCCCACTTGAGCTTACGTTCGGTGAGCATTGCGATTTCACCGAGCAGTCCAACGCTAATCGACCGGTGGCCAATCTCCATGGGCGCAATGGTCTCTCGGCGACTCTTAACGCAGTCTATGAAGTTTTGCCTGTGGTCGTTGCTTTTGTACAGCCTGATTTCGTTGGGACCGATGACCTCATCGAGAACACTCGGCGGGTCGGCCTCGAGTTTGCCGCGTTTGACATATATCCACCCGTCCTGGCCGTACCACTTTGTGCCCTGGGGAATCTGACTGTTATTTGCGACTGTCATTACAATGCCGTTGGTGTACTTGCAGGTAAACTTGTACTCAATAGGGACGTCGTATAGCCCGTCTCTTGGATAAACGCCTCTGCCCTCGATCTCGACCGGGCCGGTACGCTCCAGGTCCAGGGCCCAGTGGGCGATGTCAATATGATGGCCTGCCCAGTCGGTGAGCTGCCCGCCGGAGTAGTCCATAATCCACCGCCAAGACCCGTGGGGCCCATTGCGGCCAAATCCCATGTAAGGCCGCCAGGGAGCGGGGCCCAGCCAGAAGTCCCAGTCCAGGCCTTCGGGAACGGGCTGCACCGGTATCGTGCTTCCGCTCCTGCCGGTTGGCAGGCCAACTTCGACCTTATGCACCTTGCCAATCCGCCCGTTGCGGACCAGCTCGCAGGCGCGGTGGAAGTTCGAGCTTGACCGCTGCTGGCTCCCGGTCTGCCAGACACAGCCGTAACGATGCACCGCGTCAGCCATAGCCCGGCCTTCGCGGATAGTGCGGGCCAGCGGCTTTTCGGCATACATATCCTTGCCCGCCCGGGCCGCCATAACAGCGGGGATAGAATGCCAGTGGTCCGGCAGTGCTAAAGAGAGAGCATCAACGTCTTGACGCTCAATCACTTCACGGAAATCAAGATAGGCTTTGCAGTGGTTATTCAGATATTTGTCATCCACGATTTTCTTGGCCTGATCACGCCTATTCTTATCAACGTCACAGACGGCCACAACCTGCACTTCCTTCTTGTCCAAGAAACCTTGCATATTCCTGGTGCCCTGGCCGCCCATCCCGATGCATGCGGTCACGATACGGTTGCTTGGTGCAACGCTACCGCCTCTGCCCAGTGCCGAGGACGACACAAAACAGGGAAACACTATTGCGCTTGTGGCAAAGCTGGCAGCACTTTTTAACA
>CAYGBH010000201.1:0-4898 GCA_964348055.1 uncultured Pirellulales bacterium | reverse complement strand
CAATAGTCAATAATAAATAATAAATTTCACAGATGCCACGGGCTGCGCATCGGCCTTGATAACAAACGATTTGTTTGGTTATCATCAACGAACCGTTCGGCAGCAGGATCCCATTTTACCTTGCGATTGGCCCGGGCTGCGATGTCAGCTATCATACCGAGATAAGAGGCCTTGTGACCGGCCTCGACCGGAGCCACCGGGTCGCTGCGGGTTCGCACACACTTAAGGAAATCAGCACAATGATCTCCGGACTCGTAGAGGTGTATTTCGTCCGGCTTGATTTTCACTTTCAGCAATGAGGCAGGCTCAGCAGAAATCCCCGCCCGTTTGACATGGACCCAGCCGGCATTGCCTTCGAATTGGCAGCCCTGTTTATTCGGGTTGTCGCTATCTGTGAAAGTCATGCGCAGACCGCTGGTATAGCTGAACTCAGCCTGCCAATCGTTGATATTGTCAGTCAGGCCGTCGCTGCGATAGCTCGCCTTGCACTCGAGCTCAAACGGTTCGCCGGTGACGGCTGGGCAACCCCAATTGGCAATGTCGAGATGATGAACGCCCCAGTTGACGATAAAG
This sequence comes from uncultured Pirellulales bacterium, assembly GCA_964348055.1. Classification (GTDB taxonomy): domain Bacteria; phylum Planctomycetota; class Phycisphaerae; order Sedimentisphaerales; family Anaerobacaceae; genus JAUXAL01. The sequence continues at coordinate 4,325 of CAYGBH010000201.1, read as the reverse complement.
CCGGCGCAGTAATCCCAAATCAGGTACCAGTCCGGCCAGGCGTGGCGGCCGGCGTTATAAGGTTTCATCGGAGCCGGGCCAATGTACATATTGTAATCCAGCCCGGCGGGAATAGGTTCGGCTCTGGGAGGTTTGTGATATGTTCGCTTGTACTTAGGTCCGGGCGCGGCGACCTTGACCGTGTGTATGTCGCCAAGATACCCATTTCGCACAAGCTCACAGGCGAACCGGAATTTGTGGTCTGACCGCTGCTGTGTACCGGTCTGGAAAACCCGGCCGTACCTTCGTACCGCGTCGCAGATGGCCTGGCCCTCGCGCACCGCCACACCCAACGGTTTTTCGCAATAAATATCTTTGCCCGCGCGTGCGGCCGCGACGGCAATCAACGCGTGCCAGTGGTCCTGGGGGGCAATCATCACCGCGTCGATATCCGTGCGGGCAAGCATATCGCGGAAGTCGTTATAGCCGGCACATCCCTTAGCACCGTAGTGCCGGTCAACAATATCCTTGGCCTTTCGGCGCCGACTTTCAACAACATCGCAAACGGCAACTACCTGCACCTCAGATTCGCCCATGAAACCCCGCATATTGCTTGTGCCCCGGCTACCGGTCCCGATACAACCCACGGTAATTCGGTCGTTCGCCGCGACATTGCCAGCTGCGCCCAGTACCGATGACGGCACAACGTACGGCCGGACCCCGAAGCCTATCGCCCCCGCAGCAGCACCCGCCGCTCTTAAGAAGCGACGCCGGCTAATATTATTTTTGCCAGCCATAAGCAGTTCTTTCCTAACGGTGAATCGTATATCGTGAATCGAGTCACGAGGCACGAGCGACGAGCAACGGTTACCTATTCCCTCTCAAACGCCGCGTCGAAGGCGACCTTTGACGGCTTGAAATCCGCCTTCTTGATGTACTCGCAAGCCTCCTTGGCACCATGCTCGCGGTCCATTCGCGTGTCTTCCCACTCAACTGAAAGCGGTCCCTGGTAGCCGATATCGTTGAGGGCGACGATGATTTCCTCGAAGTTGATATCGCCGTGGCCGATGGAGCGAAAGTCCCAGTAGCGGCGCGGGTCGGCGAACTCAGTGTGACCACCAAAAACACCCACCGTACCGTCGCCGTGACCCCACCAAACGTCCTTCATGTGGGTATGGAAAATACGATCGGGAAAGGTCCGGATGAACTTGACGTAATCGACCCCCTGGTAACCGAGATGGCTGGGGTCGTAGTTGAAGCCGAAAGACCCATGTCCTCTGAGGGCTTTAAGGGCACGTTGAGCCGAAGCAATGTCGAAGGCGATCTCCGTGGGGTGAACTTCCAGAGCGAACTTCACACCTTCGGCCTTGAAGGCGTTGAGGATGCGTCGCCAGCGCCTTGCGAAATCCTTGTAACCTGCCTCTATCGCCTCCGGTGAGGCCGGCGGAAACGAGTAAAGCAAGTGCCAGATCGAACTTCCTGTAAAACCATTGACTACCTTTACGCCGAGCCTCTTGGCGGCCTTGGCGGCATCGATTACCTTCTGGGCTGCGCGCGTGCGGACGCCCTCGGGGTCGCCATCACCCCAGACATCGGCCGGCAGGATTGCCTTATGACGCCCGTCGATATTGTCGCAGACAGCCTGCCCAACCAAGTGCGTCGAGATCGCGTACACTTTAAGGCCATGCTCTTTCAGAAGGTCGCGCTTGGCCTTGCAGTAGCTGCGGTCGCTCAGGGCCTTATCCACGTCGAAGTGGTCGCCCCAGCAGGCCAGCTCCAGCCCGTCGTATCCCCAGCTTGCCGCCTTTTGAGCCAATTTTTTCAGTGGCAAATCCGCCCACTGTCCAGTAAAAAGTGTTACAGGTCTACCCATTTGTCATTCTCCTTAGTAAAAATATATTTGACGGGTTCCCGCAAGGCGGGGTCCCTTTTGGTAAAATGCGCCCCTCCATAAGAAACAACGCCTACGAGCATTATAGGGTCGCAGGAACCGAGACGCAATTCAAATCTCCTTTGAAAACATTATTACCTTTGTTTTGAATCCATCAACCGATTCAAGATTTTCAACGTCGACCGGAAATGGTTTCGCCGTCCAACCGTTTCCTGCTTGAGCACTTCGACCTTTGGTCCCTGTGCAAATGTCGAGTATCTATTTGCCAGCTCCCCCCGCCGGCGCATTTTACCTTCACCTATCCAAATGCGATAACGCAGCGTCAGAGTTTCACCGGCGTCTATTTTCTGCTTGAAGAATGCGCCGAACCGTCCATAGTCGCGATAGGCCGAATAGAAAGTAGACTTCGGATTGCCGGGATGATTCATATGCTGCACACAGTAACGCCGGCCGTTCAATCCGTATGACATCGCCGCCCAGGGCAAATTCTTATCCCTGCGAGCATCGATGTCGTCTTTGTGAAACAGGTAAGTTGCCTTGACCTCTTCATCGCCGGCGGCAACATCATTATGCGCTCGATACTGAAAGCCGCCGTGCTCTGGGTCGCCATTGAGAAGAACCTCGCCCCCGACAGCTTTCAATTCGGTTTGAAAATCCAGCAGCAGGATAGTAGGATCGCTCTGGCGAAATACGGTCGTTTGGCGCCGCTCGGCTATAATTGGCTTGCCGTCCTTGTCACTCCAGTGAATCAGCGCCCTCGATCTTGCCAGGACCGGACCAGTGGTCCGCTCCAAAAATTTCCCATGCCGCTGGACCACGCCACCTCCCATGCCCCAGAAACCATATGTATTGCCGGCAAATTCCAGTTTAGTCCAGCCGATGAATATGCCGCGATGGTGCGGATAGCGTATCTTATCTTTCAGATACGGACCGATGCCGTCCGGACCATTGGTCAGCAGGTTTTTTCCTTCAGCATCAAAGACGTGGAGAAAGGGTTTGTAGGTCTCAAAGGTTCGCTGCGGACTTGAAGTATCGCAGGCATACATATAGCATGTAACCTTGCGTCCGTTGAAAAGCAAATCCAGATATTCTCCATTTTTGCCCTTCCACGAAAACACTTCCTCACTGGTTTTTCGTCCGTGCTTGAGAGTGGCAATCCAGGTGCTCGCCCTGTTTGCCTTTGCCGAAGGAAGTATCCACCACAATTCTGTTTCTCCTCGGCTTGTCACCACGAGCTGGCCCGGCACCGTTTTTGGTTTGGCCGCGCCCCGCCGTAAGGCATCCTGGGGACTGAGCTCAATGCTGATTTGCTCAACAGGCAGATTAGCCAACCTTTCGGGCAATTCCTCGATAACCGCATGAACCGGCACATCAAAAGAATCGGCCTTCGGTGCGGAAACCTTAATACGAATCTGCTCAGCCCCACCGGTCACACTCAAACCACAAATTACAGCAATAACAAATATGGCAGTGACAAGCTTTGTTTCGCCCTTCACCGAATTGCCCTACCTTTCTCTATGCGATACTCAGGACGCATCCATTATTAGCCTTATAGAGGAACTATCCATATATTGCGAAAGCAGACTTCGTTGCCGTGGTTCTGCAGTAGAATGGGTCCGGGTTCGGGGCCTTCGGGGCGCCCCGCACCGGTTTTATTCTGCAGTTCGACATCGTCGTGTATCAAAATACCGTTGTGCCATACGGTGATATGGGCGTTTTCTTTCTTTTTGGCATCTCGGCCGCTTCGGTCAAAACGAGCTGCACGGAAAATAATATCGTAACTCTGCCATCTGCCCGGCATTCTGCAGGCGTTCTTGTCCGGCGCCTTGAACTTATAAATTGACCCGCCTCCATTGTACTCAGGCTCGCGGCCATAAGAATCAAGGATTTGGATCTCGTAGCGGCGCTGTATATAAACCCCACTGTTTCCCCGAGCCTGTCCCCTGACGTTCGGCGGCATTTGCGGCGTATTGAATTCAACGTGCAGCTTGAAATCCCGAAAGTTGCGCTTGGTCATAATGCTGCCCGTTTTGGGCACTATCTTCATCGCGCCGTCGATAATCTTCCACTCAATGGGCTTATCATTTCCGTATGTCCAGTGCGAAAAGTCCGTGCCGTCAAACAGCACAACGGCAATATCTTTAGCTATCCTTCGCAGGATGACTTTCGGCGGCTCGGCATAATCGCGCCAGATGCGCTCGGTATCCGCGACATTGATTTTTCCTTCGTGCACATACAGGCGATAACGAAAGATGTGGTCCTCGCCCGGTTCCATCACCCAATCGCCCAACTGTGAAGGGGCCCAATTGAAAAACGGTATCGACGGGTGGATTCGCATCGTTTCCGGGTGGCGGAAATTCTTTGGATGGCTTAGAAATGTCACGCCCGCCCAGTCATCACCACATGGACCAGCCATATCACACCAACGAGCACGGGTTGCGTGGCCATCTTTGCG
>CAYGBH010000200.1:0-7475 GCA_964348055.1 uncultured Pirellulales bacterium | reverse complement strand
GCTCCGCAGGTTGGCCGGGTAGTTCCTGGTGGTCATCCAGATATGCCGTATGGTGCCGGGCCCCCGGATATCGCAAAGCTGAACATCCTGGCCGGACTTGAATGTTATCATCGGCGAGCCTTTGCGTCCGACACCGAGCCTGCTGGCTGCCTTGCCGCTTTCGCCTGGCGCACCGGTGCGGTTCTCAAACGAAATCGCACGCGAAACCAGCCCCGTATCAAGCAGATGCGGCTCGGTAACGACGTCCACCGTTTGCTGCTCCAACCCACACCCAGTCATCAGCACAGCAACACACAACAATTCTGCAACTGCAATCCTTCTAACCATAGTCCTTCCTTTCAACAATGTAATCAATATTTCGAAAATGTTCCCAAGACAACAAATATTCACTTTTTTTGCGGCTCTAAGGATTCGCTTATCCCGGCGCCTGACAACAGAATTCTACAATTATCTTCATCAATATAAGCAAATCTCTCGAAAAATACCGACACTTTTAGTTAGCCTCCCCGGGCTGGCTTTTCGATTAGCAGTATCGGCCGAACTATCCCACCTAAAAAAACCTCCGTTATCCGTCTATGGTCAATCTTAAAGGCCAGGTCATTTTCCCCCGGACGAATGACATCGGTGATATTCACCTCAAATGGCTTTCGGCTCGCCTCCCTGCCCAGCGAAGCTGCCTCTTTGCCGTTGACGTAAATGCTCACAGCAGAGCCGTCCACTTCGGTGAAGAACAAGCTAAACCGTCTGTCTCGGCGCCGAACCTTTATTGAGGTGCGATACCATATAATCGACTTTATGTCGGGCAAGCCCTGAGCGTTCAATGTGTTGCTGTACGTTGCCACATCCTTCCACTTTGAATCATCAAACCCACTCTTATGGTAACCTCTCGATACGCCAGTGTCCTCGTAGTCGTATCCTAACTTCATCCGGTCAGGAAGCACCTGCAAAACTTTGTTCGGTGCTGCTGTTGCCTCAGCACCGGCAGCTACGTGCCGGCCGATAAAGCGCCTGAGGTAATTCAGCGTGTAATGGTTGCCATAGCCCTTGTTCAGTTCGACCTCGTTCCGCGCATACAATTCATCGTAAATCCGCTTTGCACTGCCAAAATCTCCCTTATTCATCGCCTCGCGTATCTGGATATACTGGGCGGCATTTTTTAAGCCCTCGGCGGCCATAGCTACGCGGGCAGAATATCTCTTGTCCCTACGGACAGCAAACGAAGCTCTTTTCAACAAGCCCTCAAGCTTCTCTAAAAACTGGGGCGTATAGACCAGATGTAGAGCAAAGAAACTGCCGGACTCGCATTTCATCTCAGCAAAGGCCTTGTCGATGCTCAGCCAGTATTCCTTCATCAACACCCCTCCTTCGGGGCCGTAGAACTTCGCGAAGTAATCGTCCATCATCACATCGCTGTCGGCATCAGGATTGTACGCCAGGCGAATGCTCTGATAGAGATGAGGACCGTAAATCTCCCAGTTGACCAGGGACTCTAAGTTAATACCGATGCAGCCCTTTTTCTTCAGGTATGGTATGTCGTGCTTCCAAATACTTATCTTTGAAACTGGCACCAGACACTCGGCGCAGTTAAAGTTATACGTGCGATAAGCAATATGCTTTGCCACGGCGGCCCAGCCGTCAATTACCTTCATAAGCTGTGTCCGGCTCGCTGAATTTGGGCTGCCTATGCGATGGTAACGGCAGTAGCGAAGCGGAGCTATCCATGCGACTAAGTTCGGCGACAGCTTATGACCTAAAGTCGGCGGCTGCGTGTAGTCCGCGTAGCAATAGAAACTCAAAAGCCGGTCCTGGTCTTCCCCAGCCACCCGCCGGCCCACCTCATCCAGAAAATCCACATAGCGGTTGGTCACGCTCGGCCTGCCTGACGAAGGCTCGATATTATCAGGATCGTCCTGGGCCAGGCATTTATCGCACTGGCAATATCCGGTCCCGTCAGGTGGAGATACGGATGGATTGTGGCCGCCCCTCATGATAACACCCTCGGCAAATACCTTGCGCAGCTCAGAATTCGACGTGCAGTACCATGACCCCTTTTTCCGCTGGCCGTCGCGCAGTGCGAAGTACTCCGGGTAACGCTCGAACAGGCCCGCGTCCACATACTTGCCCCAGGAGTGTCCGGTGGCCATCGCCGAACCGCCGGCACCGTTCCAGACCTTCCACAGGTTTTGGCCGCCCCATCGTGAGCCCCATATCTTGCGCAGCAAAAAACCGGGCTTCTCAGATATATTGAGCTTACCGACAGTGAGAGTTTTCATCCTGGGATAGACCTCCCCCAGCTCGTTATCCATAAAGTAACGACAGCCTAATTCTTCGAGGAATCGGCACACGGCCTTGGTCGTCGATGTCTCATTCTGCCCGGCAATAAGAATCCTGTCGCTACCGTCACTGAGGATGCGCAGACCCTCCTGTGTTGGACTGTGTATATCGGCCAGATTCAAACCGGCCTCGACAGCCGCGGAGCCAACATAAATGGCCGGCCTGCCCTTCGGAACAAGAGAGACCAATTCCAATCTCGCATCGGTCATCTTCTCAATCCAGTCAGCCAATACATTGGCCGCTGCCGCATCGTTACACTCAAATCCGATATCTCTCTTTCTTCTTCTCTTTACATCCTTTCTTTCCTGACCTGCTGAATATTCCCCGCCGCTTTGGTCCACGACAATTACTGCAACCGGCTTTGCATCTCTGACAATATCCATCGGCCGCTGCACCAACCAGCCTCCGGTCAGCAGCACGGCAACACACAATAACCCTGCAATCGCAATCCTTCTGACCATTGTCCTGCCTTTCACCTATATGACTTACAATTCCCAAATAACACGTACTGAAAATTATTGTAAACAGTTTATTCAAACTCCCCGCACGCGTCAAGGCTGTTAGAGCCCTTGCTGATAGAGAAAAGGCTTGCATTAAAAATGTTTATTTTATAAGGTGCAGCAAAAAGGATTTGTTCAAATCCTAACTTTTATTTTTACGTGTTCGAGCAAAAAAACCAATCCCGCTTTTAGCTGGTAGTCCGGGGTTTATCCCACCATCAGGCTGATGGATAAAAGATGAAAAGAATTATCTCGGTATCGCGCAGAACAGATATTCCGGCCTTTTACGGCGATTGGTTCATGCACCGGCTAAAGGAAGGCTTTGCCGGAGTAGTCAATCCGTTCGGCGGACGAAAATATATTGTGTCGCTCAAGCGCGAAGACGTTGTTTGTTTTGTGTTCTGGTCTAAGAACTTCACGGCCTTTCTTGAGAACCTGAAAATCATTGATAATCTAGGGTACAAATTCTATTTCAACTACACCGTTACCGCCCTGCCATCTGTCTTTGAAAGCAATGTAGAGGGTTCCCGCCCGGCGGGGTCCCAAAAGCAATCGGCTATCGAAACCTTGAAGCTCTTAAGCAGGACGTATTCGCCGCGACACATAAATTGGCGCTTCGACCCCATTATTATATCCAGCATTTGCGACCGCGATTTCTACATCAGGGCCTTTGAGGACCTTGCGTCCGAGTTGGCTGGATATGTGGAGCGTTGTTATTTCAGTTTTGTCACCGAATATAACAAAGTAAAACGTAACTTTGAAGAATTTCAAAAGTCAAAGGACCTCACCATAACGGACCGCAGCGCCGATTTCAAAATCGGATTTGCAAATGAACTGGCAGCTATCGCAGGGCGTTTCGGGATTGAAATGTTTTCATGCTGCGGCGATAATTTAATTGGAGAGAGAATCAAAAAAGCGCACTGTATCGACGGCAGTATCATCGAGAGTTTGTTCTTTCCAGAAGGACTGCAATACAGCCAAAAACCTACAAGGAAAGATTGCGGCTGCACGGAAAGCACAGATATTGGCACGTATGATACCTGCCCGCACGGCTGTGTCTACTGCTATGCAAATGCAAACAAGCGCAAGGCCTACAATGCCTTTAGCACACATGATAAAGACTCTGCCTTTTTGGGCTACAGCAAATCCGAATCGGATAGATGGATTGCACAAATTCAAAAATCAAAATGTAAAAAGCAATCCGTCATTGCGAGGGAGCGAAGCGACCGAAGCAATCGCATTGCTTAGGTTTGAGATTGCCACGCCCTCACTTTGTTCGGGCTCGCAATGACACATCGTGTCATTTTTGCATTTTGATTTCTAATTTTTGATTTTTTCCATACTTCCACGTACGGTAGAGTCCGCGGCTAATTTGAGGACCAATTGTTCCATCGCTACTTTTGCCTTTGCCCGGCCAGTCTTTATAGCGTAATCGGTCTCGCCTAACTGCTGCAAGTATCCGCCGATTTGTTTCAAGGACATCTGTCTAAGTTGTGCAAAAAATTTCTCTCTGTTACTCCATATTCGGACCCTGTTCGCAATTTCATCACGTCGAACACCTCGTTCAAGCAGGACTTTGGCGTTGAACATCCTGCGGAAATGAAATGCAAAAGCACCGACAACAGTGTACTCAGTGGATCTATCATCTGCGAACATTCTCCTCAGCCGCTCTACCGCCTGGGCGGCACTGCCGGCGATAATGGCATCAATCACTGCAAAAGCATTGAACAGACGATTATGGCCGATAAGCAATTCAATATGCCTGGGCGTTATGCTCTTGGCGGTATCTGCAAACAAAGCCAGCTTGTCGATTTCACTATACAGTCGCGGCAGCTCATCGCCAACCAGCTCGATTAGAAGCTCGGCTGCGTCCTTAGTTAATTTTTTATCGTGTGCGTCGCCGGCATATTTAGACAGACGCGCAGGAAGCTGCCACGGCTTAGGTTGCGTTACCTTGATAAGTTTGCCCACCTTGGATAACTTCCTGGCCAACTTGGTCTGTCCCTGCCAACTGCTTACGGCCAGTACGAGTATGCCGGTGGGGCAGGGATTATCGAAATACTTCTCAAGCAACTGGCGGTTTTCAGATATGAAATCGTCTGCACCTTTTACAAAAACAACCCGCTTGTCGGTCAAAAATGGTACGGTTCGCAGCTCATCCAGCACCTCCGAGGCCGAGACCGAAGCTGGGTCGGCGTTAAAAAATCCGGTCGTTCTCTGCGATGGCTCCAATAAACGGTCGAGAAGTTCCCGGCACTGAGCGTTTACAAGGGAATCTTCTTTGCCCGCTATTACATAAATGGGCTCGTGCATACCAGCACTCGATTCAAGATTTGCGTCTCTTTTTGCTGGGACCCCGCTTCGCGGGAACCCTGCTTCTTTTCTTGGCTTTAGATTTCGACCGCGGCTTAGGTCTGGTTTTAGATACCTTTTTAGCTTTAGCTTTTGATTTGGATTTCGGCTTCGATTTAGGCTTCGATTTAGGCTCCGCTTTGGCCTCTGCCCTCTGTTGCGATTTCTGATTACTGCCGGGCTTGCCTTTCTGATTGTCTGCATCTTCGGCGACTATCCTCTCGGCAGCAACGAGTTTATCGCCGCCTTTGAGCTTGATTAAGCGCACCCCCTGAGTGTTTCTGCCAATTGAGCGGATCTGGTCAAGCCCCGTGCGAATAATCATTCCATTGGCGGTTATCATCACCAAATCATCCTTGTTCTGGACGGCCTTAAGTGCAACCACTTTGCCGTTTCGGGCGGTTGTTTTTATGTTTTTCAGACCCACTCCACCGCGACTCTGGGGCCGGTAATTTTCAAGGCCCGTCCGTTTGCCGTATCCGTTTTCACAGACCGTGAACAGAGCGGCTTTTTCCTCAACAATCACCATATCGACTACCGTGTCACCGGGACGCAACTTAATACCTCTAACACCTCTTGAGGCACGGCCCATCGAACGAACCTGATCTTCGTCAAAGCGTATCGTCATACCGTCATGCGTACCGAGTATAATATGGTCGGCTCCTGTGGTCAGCGTAACACCAATCAAATCATCATTAGGGTCGAGATTAATAGCGATGACGCCGGTCGTTCTCGGGTTACTGTAAGCGGACAGTTTCGTCTTTTTCACAAGGCCATTCTTTGTGGCCATAATAAGCTGTCGCTGCTGTGTGTCTTCCTCGCCTTCGCCATCAAAAGTACTGACGTTGATTATCGATGCGACCTTTTGGTTTCCCAGCCTCAGCAGGTTGACGATATTTCTGCCCTTGCTCTGTCTCGACATACTCGGGACATCATAGACCTTCAGCCAGTAGCACTTGCCGCGGTTAGTAAAAATAAGCAGGTAATCGTGCGTAGAGGCGATGAAGAGATGCTCTATAAAATCGCCTTCTTTTGTAACCGACCCGATGATTCCTCTGCCGCCCCTGGCCTGCCTGCGGTATGTATCAATCGGCAATCGTTTAACGTATCCGCTGTGACTTACCGTAACAATAACCTCCTCTTCGGCAATCAAATCTTCGATAGCAAGCTCCTCGGCCCTGGTTGTGATCTTCGTCCGCCTGGCGTCGCCATATTTTTCCTTTATTTCGTAGATGTCCTCGCGAATGATATCCAGCAGGACCCGATCACTGGCCAATATTGCTTCATAGCCCTCTATCTGCTCGGTAAGCTCGGCGTACTCTTTGGCGAGCTTTTCCATCTCCAGACCCGTCAGTCTTTGCAGCTGCATTGTCAAGATTGCATCGGCCTGCGGACCGGTGAGGAAATGTTTGCCTCGGCTTTTTTCCCTGACAAAAGCTTTAGGCAGGATGCTCTTCAGTGTAGCCAGCTCAGCTAATCGCAGCGGCTTGGCCATCAGGTTCAACTTCGCGGTGGGGGTATCAGGTGACTTTTTTATCAATTCGATAATTTCATCAATGTCACTAACCGCCAGGATAAGGCCTTCGAGAATATGAGCCCTGTTTCTGCACCTTTTCAGCAAGAACCTGCTTCGCCTGCGGACGACGGTTTTGCGATGGTCAATGAAGCAATCGAGCATCTCCCTGATATTGAGGGCTTCAGGCCTATTATTAACCAGAGCGATATTAGCAATAGCAAAAGTGCTCTGCAAAGGAGTGTAACGATATAGCTTGTTCAAAACGATTTCGGTATCGGTATCCCTTCTCAGGTCCACGACAATCCGCAATCCGTGACGGTCTGATTCGTCTCTGATGTCGGCAATTTCGCCGATTGTACCATTTTGGACACAACTTGCAATTTTAGAGACAATCGTGGTCTTGACAACCATATATGGTATTTCAGTTATTACGATTCTTTCCTTGCCTCTTTTGGTTGCTTCGATATCTACTTTGCCCCGGACCGTCAAATGGCCGCGACCGGTAGTGTAAGCCTCCTTAATATCCTTTTTGCCGCAGATAATCCCACCCGTTGGGAAGTCCGGGCCGGGCAGACATTTGAAAATATCCTTGAACCCGCACTTTGGATCCTCAATGACCAGCAGCAAGGCATCACAGACCTCGGCAATATTGTGCGGCGGGATGTTAGTCGCCATTCCCACGGCGATTCCGGTAGAGCCGTTGACCAGCAGATTCGGGAACTTTGAAGGCAAAACTGTCGGCTCCTGCCGGGTCTCGTCATAGTTCGGCACAA
>CAYGBH010000199.1:0-7510 GCA_964348055.1 uncultured Pirellulales bacterium | reverse complement strand
TTTGGTTGATGAATATATTCTCCTCCAGCGAGAGGAGATGGTTTCGTTAACTCTTCCTCCTGAAGACGTGGTTCTGTCGATAAGCTCAGCAATATCAAACGATGTAAATCTGTACCAGGACGGAAAGCTCATTTCTTCAAGCCGCCGGGATTTTTTTGATTACGGACTCCTCCCTGAGCTTATCGATGGTGAAATCTATTATAAAATTCAGTACGAAAACAATCCGTTCTACACCCAAACTCAAAAAATTGGTGATTATTCCTTCCACAATATAACGACCCCTTATTTTCTAGGGGATTCTCTCCTCCTTATCTCTCTTCCCTTTCCGTTAGAACAGCAAGAGATATCAAAAGCCACTGAAGATTTGATTGAATTTCTATTTTTTATTTCCGTTTTTTTTATAGCCGTTGTCCTCATTTTTGCTCGAGGAATAGGAAGCACGGTTGTAACTCCCGTAAAAAAGCTTCTGAAAGGGACAAAAGAGGTGGGCGCAGGAAATCTTGAGATATCCATCCCCCACAAGCCTCAGGATGAGATGAAAACCTTAATTGATGGCTTCAACGCAATGGTTGAAAACCTAAAAAAGCACCAGCAAGACTTGGCTGATATGAGTAAGAAAGTTGCCTGGGCAGAAATGGCCCGAAAGGTTGCTCACGAAGTTAAGAATCCTCTAACTCCCATCCAGCTCTCTGCAGAACATTTATTAAGAGTTTATCATGACAAAAAGGAAAACTTTGACAAGGCTTTGAAGGAATCAGCTTCTTACATCATAAACGAGGTGGAAAACCTTAGAAAAATCGCCCAGGAATTCCTGGAGACTTCAAAAGAAAGGTCGCTTCATATAGAATCCTTTGACCTTAAAGAACTAATGAAGGAAACAGTTGCCCCTTATAAAAAAATGCTTTCAGAGAGAATAAAATTCAAAGAAAAATATGAAGGCCGAGATTTTCATTTTATGGGGGATAAGGGTAGGATGAAAATTGTGTTAAGAAACATCCTGACCAATGCCATTGAAGCCATTCGCGGCCAAGGCGAGGTTGAAATAAAAGCATACAAGGGAAAAGCAGGAATAACCTTCGAAATCAAGGATACAGGAATCGGAATGGAAAAGGAGATGCTCAAGAGAATTTTTGATCCCGATTTCTCGACAAAAGACGTCGGAACAGGCTTGGGCCTGCCAATCGCCAAAAAGATAATAGAAGACCATGGAGGATCCATTAGGGCCTCGAGCGAGGAAAACAAAGGGACTAAAATTTCAATAAAACTCCCCCAGCAGGAATAAGTCAGAAAAAAGGAGACTGAGGAATGACGAAGATTCTGGTCACTTACTTAAGCCAGACTGGAAACACTAAAAAGATAGCCGAAGCAATCTTTGAAAGCCTTGAAGGAGATAAAACTCTACATCCTGTGGATGAAGTTCAAGAGATAGAGGGCTACAGCCTTATTTTCATAGGTTTTCCTGTCCATTCTCACAGCGTTCCCTATAAAATTGAGGATTTTCTTCGAAATATCCCTGAAGGGAAAAAAATCGCTCTTTTTTCTACCCATGGCTCGCTTCCAGGAGGACGTCTGGCCACAGAAGCATTGGAGCATGCCGCTGTCATAGCATCAAAGGCTAAAGTATTGGGCACCTTTTCCTGCAGAGGGAAAGTATCCATGGCTGCTATGGAAGTTTTGAGCAAATCTCCAGAGCACAAGGCCTGGGCAGAAATGGCTCCCTCATCCCAGACTCATCCTGATGAGGGAGACCTAGAGGACGCCAGATCCTTTGCCAAACAGATCATAACCTTAAGCACCCAGGATTAAGCTAAGAAAGGCCGGTTCCCCTTTTCAAAAGAAACAAAGCCTATTCCAAATTACTATATTCGCATAAACTCAGCAGAAATGGGGCCTGGCCCCATTTTTCAATCTGTTTCAGGCTGAAATGAGGCCTGTCCCTATTTACTTGTCCCTATCTGCTTAAACAGCGCTCATGAATAGATTTAATCTTCCTGAAATTTCTGTACTCCGATAACATTTGAGGTTACGCCACGCTCGGGCTTTTCTTGACATCTAGTTTTTTTTGTGTTATTTATCTAGCACCTTGCTGGGGCGAGGAGGAGATGGCAAGAAGCACACGAAAATCGAAGATTTACGCCTTTAGCAAATCTTTATCCCCAAAATTCAGAAAAATCCTCCATTTTAAAGACTGCTCTCAGTATTTTTCTCGATTCCTCCAAGATATATTAATTTCCGAGGAGGCCAATTATGCTAAAAAAAATTATTAGAATCGCCCTTTTTTCATTCCTCTGTTGCGTCATTGTAACAGCGGTTTGGGCTCAGGAATTCAGATTCACCTCAACCGCAGATAGTCGCGGTGATTCTGGCTTTATCGATACTCTTAATCAGATCAATTACTACTTTGGAAACGAGGGGCTGTTTCATATCATCCCCGGTGACTTTGACCCACCGGAAACGACCTTGAGCGACCTGCAGGCTGCGTTTGGTAGCGACGTGATTTTTATCCCTGTTATGGGCAATCACGACCTTAGCTATAAGAGCTGGATTAACAGTCATAATCTAGCGCTGCCCTTTGCAATTAATTGGGGTCCAAGAGGCTGTGACCAATATACTACATTCTCCTTCGATTACAGTAATGCCCACTTCGTCATCCTGGATGAGTACTGCGTCCATAGCGGAGACATCGATGATGCGCTGTATGACTGGTTGGTGGCTGATCTGCAGGCCACCCAACAGCCTGCTATCTTCGTCTTCGGTCATGAGCCGGCTTATCCACATTACCGTCACGTGGGCGGCAGCCTTGACGCCTATCCCGAAAACAGAGATCGATTCTGGCAGTTATTGCATGACATGGGAGTGGTAGCCTATATTTGCGGCCACACCCATGACCCTGAAATTCATCAGGAACCAGGCTACGATACGCTGCAGGTTGATGTAGGCCAGGGTCGAGGGACTGGCGAACACGATTCCTTCGTCGACGTCGCAGTGAGGGATGGCGAAGTCGAGATCAAGGTTTACAAAGGAGGCACAGTTCCATTCACTTTGTTTGATCACCGGATAGTCCAGATTGAGCCTGTGATTCCTCCTGAACCGCCCTACATCTTGACGGTGAACACGCAAGGTCAAGGGGAAGTTAATCCATCTGGAGGCTCCTATGATGTACCAACAGAGGTGTTACTAACTGCCATACCAGATACTGGCTGGATGTTCGACCGTTGGGAAGGAGATTTAAGCGGGTCTATGAATCCTGAGACTATCCTCATGGATAGAGACAGGACAGTCACGGCCATATTCATCGAGATACCACCAAACCAGGCGCCAAACGTGGATGCCGGTACCGATCTGTCTGTCATCCTGCCAAGCCCTGCCTTCCTGGACGGCACGGTTACCGATGACGGAGTGCCACCACCGGGAGCACTGACAACTGTATGGACCCAGGAGAGCGGACCGGCAGGTGCAGTTGACTTTACTGATCCATTTTCTGTTGATACCACTGCAACATTTTTAGAGGCCGGGACCTATGTGCTGCGGCTGACCGCAGATGACGGCGAGTTATTCTCTTATGATGAACTCAGCGTCACGGTCTATCCAGAGGGAACCCTGGCAGACACGATTGAGATAAGGGTAGGAAGCGGTAACGACGATGCAGAGGAGCAATCCGGAGGCAGTGTCTCGACGGGAAGCAGCGACCTTGAGCTAATCCGCGAAAGCAGTAACCAGACAGTGGGCATACGTTTTAACGGAGTAACTATTCCCCCAGGAGCGGCGATCAGCAATGCCTATATTCAATTTCAGGTTGATGAGACAGACTCAGAGGCCACCTCCCTTATCATCCAGGGACAAGACATTGGCAATGCGCCGGCCTTTTCCTCGTCCTCGGGGAACATCTCCTCCAGGGCTAGAACAACGGCTTCTGTATCATGGCAGCCGCCGCCTTGGACACAGACAGGACAAGCAGGTCCTGACCAGCAGACCACGGATATCTCTTCGGTCATTCAAGAGATTGTAAACCGACCAGATTGGTTTGAAGGCAACTCGTTGGTGATTATTATCACCGGGACCGGGAAGCGGGTGGCAGAATCCTATAACGGAAGCTCCTCCGGAGCACCTTTACTGCACGTGGAATATGTTGCAGGCCCTGTAACAAACCGGGCGCCGAATGTAGATGCGGGCCTAGATCAGACAATTACCTTGCCCAGCGGTGCTTCCCTGGACGCTACAGTCACCGATGACGGGCTGCCCAGCGGCACCCTGATCACAACCTGGAGCCAGGTTAGTGGGCCGGGCACAGTGACCTTTGCCAACGATTCGGCTGTCGATACCACCGCTTGGTTTACAGTAGCCGGGAACTATGAGTTGGAGCTTACTGCCGATGATGGAGAACTGACCAGCAGCGATTTGGTAAATATCACAGTCAATCCACCGGGAACCCAGGCAGACACGATTGAGATCAGGATACAAACCGGTAACGACGATGCAGAGGAGCGCAGCGATAACAGCATGTATCTCACCAGCAGCGACCTTGAGCTGGTCTACGACCGCGGCAACCAGAAAGTGGGAATGCGTTTCAACGGTGTAACCATTCCCCGAGGTGCAGCGATCTCCAATGCTTATATCCAGTTCCAAGCGGATGAGACACACTCAGGGACCACGTCCCTTAATATCCAAGGGCAGGATATTGGCAATGCTCCGAGCTTTAGCTCTTCCTCCGGGAACATCTCATCCCGGACTAGAACAACGGCTACTGTACAGTGGAATCCGGCGCCCTGGACACAGACAGGTCAAGCTGGTCCCGACCAGCAAACCCCAGATATCGCTTCGGTCATTCAAGAGATTGTAAACAGGTCGGATTGGTCGAGCGGCAACTCGCTGGTGATTATTATCACCGGGACTGGTAAGCGGGTGGCAGAATCCTATAACGGAAGCTCCTCCGCAGCACCTTTGCTGCACGTAGAGTATAATACCGGCCCTCCACCAAACCAGGCTCCGACGGTGATTATTAATGCACCAACTAGCGGTGCCAGCTTCAATGATGGCGATACAATCAACTTTAGCGGTTCTGCCTTCGATCCTGAGGACGGCGACTTGACTAATGACCTTTCTTGGTCTTCCGACCTCGATGGCGCCATAGGCAGCGGCGCTACCTTCAGCCGTTCAGATCTTTCCGTTGGTGTTCATACGATAACAGCCTCGGTCACCGACAGCAACGAAGCAACTTCCTCAGCTCAGATCACAATCACAGTCAACCTGGTCCCGACAGTGACTATTAACGCACCAGCAGACGGCACAGGCTTCAACGAAGGCGACACCATCACCTTTACCGGTTCTGCTTCGGATCCTGAGGACGGCAATTTGACCAATAGCCTTTCTTGGTCCTCCGACATCGATGGCGCCATCGGCAACGGCGGTTCGTTTAGCCGTTCAGATCTTTCTCCCGGTGTTCACACGATAACAGCCTCGGTTACCGACAGCAACGGAGCAACTGTATCTGCTCAGGTCACAATCACCATCAACGGGGCGCCGACCGTGATTATCAACTCACCAACTGCAGGAGCCAGCTTCAACGAAGGTGATACCGTCACCTTTAGCGGTTCCGCTTCCGATCCTGAGGACGGCGATTTGACTGATAACCTTTCTTGGTCCTCCGACATCGATAACTCCATCGGCAGCGGCGGTACCTTTGACCGTTCGGATCTTTCCGTTGGTGTTCATACGATAACAGCCTCAGTTACAGACATCGGCGGAGTAACTACCTTAGCTCAGATCACAATCACTATCAACGAGGTACTGCCCAACCAAGCACCGAGCGTGAATGCGGGGCAAGATCAGACAGTTACACTGCCCGCCAGTGCCATGCTTGACGGCACAGTCAGCGATGACGGACTGCCGAGCGGCACCCTGACCACCACCTGGAGTAAGTTCAGCGGCCCTGGTACAGTCACCTTTGGCAACACCAGTGCTGTGGACACAACAGCCAGCTTCTCAACAGCCGGAACCTATGTTCTCGAGCTCACCGCCGACGACGGCCAGCTAAGCGCCAGCGATCAGGTTATTATCACTGTCGACACAGCTCCCATCATCTATGTTCCTCAAGACTACGCCTTAATCCAGGCAGCCATCGAAGCAGCTCAGGATGGAAATCTGATACTAGTTTCTCCAGGTACCTACAACGAAAACCTCGTCCTTTCGGGGAAGACCATCACTTTAGCTTCTATGTTTCATACAACCCAGGACTCCAGCTTTATCGGCCAAACCATCATTGATGGAGGAGGCAGCGCAGTGATCACAACTGATGCATCCATCGGCCCTGAAACCAAAATAATCGGGTTTACAATTCAGAATGGTAACGACGGCATTTTTGGGAATGGAGAATTACAGATCCTCAACAACCGGTTCACGGGAAATGGCGATGCTATAGATTACGAAGGCGGTGGTGGCATCTGTCGTGGCAACATTTTCGAAAACAATAGCGATGATGCCGTCGATCTGGACGGGCCCACCCAAGCAATCATCGAGGACAACATCATCCGCAACAACGGCGACGACGGGATCGAGATTCGGCTCCACGAGTACGCCGGCCCTGTTCTGAACATCATCATTCGCAACAATATTATTTCCGGTAACGAGGAAGACGGTATTCAGGTCATCGACTATCCCGACCTATCGGACCGATTCATTCTGATCGAACGCAACCTTTTTGAGGCCAACGCCATGGTCGGAGTGGGATTGATGGACAATGGAGTGACGACTGAAGACTTCCGAGCAGCCAGTATTCCTGAACGCATACATTTATACAACAACACATTTGTCGGCAACGACTATGCCCTGACCGGGGGTGACAATCTGATCGCACTCAACAATCTTTTCGTTAATTCCCTCACTCTCGCGCTGAAAAACGTAGATGGCAATTCCACTGTTGCCTACAATTTGTTCTGGAACAACGTTGCGGATCAGCAGGGCAGTAACCTCGATCTAACTACTACCCTGTTTGCTAATCCGCTGCTTGATTCAAGTTTTAGACTGCAACCTGGAAGCCCTGCCATTGACGCAGGAACAGCTTTCTATGAATGGCAAGGAGAAACCGTCTTGGATATTCCTCAGTCCGAATACTTCGGAGCAGCTCCTGACCTTGGCGCATATGAAAGCGATTTTGGGCCGCCGACTAACCAGGCGCCGATCGTAGATGCCGGGCCAGATCAGACGATAACCCTACCCAACAGCGCCAGTCTGGATGGCACAGTCACAGATGATGGACTGCCTGATCCTCCCGCAGCTGTTACCACCACCTGGAGCCAGGTCAGCGGACCAGGTACAGTCACCTTTGGCGACGCTTCGGCTGTTGATACCACCGCTTCATTCTCTGCAGCCGGAGCCTATGTACTAAGGCTGACCGCAGATGACAGCCAGCTCACCAATTTTGATGAGCTCAGCATCACGGTTAATCCAATACCATCCAACCAGGCGCCGATCGTAGATGCCGGGCCAGATCAGACGATAACCCTACCCAACA
>CAYGBH010000198.1:0-7537 GCA_964348055.1 uncultured Pirellulales bacterium | reverse complement strand
ACTTAAAGACTATGCGGGAAGAATTTGACAGCAAGCCGCACAACAAGTACATGCAGAATGCAGTGACCGTTACCACGATTAACAAGCTTGCGCTTAACCGGGCGGTCGTTACCGGTATCGACAATTCCTTCTCCTGCAAGCTCGATGATTGGGTGGTGACCAATCAGAAGAATTCGGGTCGCTGCTGGATATTCGCCGGGACAAACCTCCTGCGTGTCGGCGCAATGAAGAAAATGAACCTGAAGGAGTTTGAGTTCAGCCAGAGCTATATCTTTTTCTGGGACAAGATAGAGCGTGCCAATTACTTTCTAGAGTCAATCATCGATACAGCTGACCGGCCCGACGGCGACCGAACGGTTGACTTTCTATTGTCCAGCCCAATCAGTGATGGCGGGCAGTGGAATATGTTCATCAGTCTCATCAGAAAGCATGGTTTGGTGCCCAAGACCGCTATGCCGGAGAGTGAAAGTTCTTCGAATAGCTCTGTGATGAACAAGTTCCTTCAGGCCAAATTACGCGAGGGTGCCAAGCGCCTGCGCGACATGCGTGCTAAAGGCGCCAGTGTTAAAAAGCTACGGAAAGCCAAGCATGATATACTTGCCGTTATATACCGAATTTTGAGCATCCACCTGGGCACACCACCGGAGCGTTTTGATTGGCAGTGGCGAGATAAGGACAACAAGTTTCACCGCGATGGCAAACTGACCCCACTGGAATTCGCAGAAAGATATGTAACCCTGGAGCTGGATGATTATGTTTGCTTAGTTCATGACCCGCGGCCGAGCAGTCCGTTTGGTCGTACTTTCACCGTAGCTTACCTGGGCAACGTGGTTGGTGGTGAGCCGGTTAAGTATTTGAATGTTGACATCGATACAATGAAAAAAATCGCTATGCGCATATTGCTTGATGGCGAGCCGGTCTGGTTCGGTTGCGACTGCGGGCCACAAATGGCCCGGGACATAGGACTTTGGGACGCCCATCTGTTCGATTACGAAGGCGTCTATGACACGCAATTCACCTTGAACAAAGCTGCTCGGCTTATCTACCACCAGAGCAGAATGAACCACGCTATGCTGTTTACAGGTGTGGATGTTGTCTATGGGCAACCACGCCGCTGGCGAGTGGAGAATAGTTGGAGCGACGATAGCGGCAAGAAGGGTTTCTTTATCATGGACGATTCATGGTTCGATGAATATATGTTTGAGGTTGCAGCCCACAAAAGTTATCTGTCCGGGGAACTGAAAAAGGCGCTCGAACTCGAGCCTATCGTCCTGCCGCCCTGGGACCCGATGGGATCGCTGGCATATTGAAAGTTGCCGCCTTTAGGTCCAAAAACGCTGAGCATACAGTGAGACGAGGTGCTAATATCTCATTTCTCCAGGGCTGTTAAATCTTCGTAGGTCTCGCGTTTTCTGATGACGGAGAACTTCTCGCCGTCAACAAGCACTTCAGCAGCTCTGCCCCGGGCATTGTAGTTGCTGCTCATACTAAAGCCGTAAGCACCGGCGGTAAAAATCGAGAGCAAATCGCCGCGTTTTAAGGGCGGCAAAGCCCTGTCTATTGCAAAGAAATCCGCACTTTCGCAAATCGGCCCGACTATATCGACAACTTCGGTACCGGCTAATTGCAAATCCTTATCCCGCTGCCGGGGGACAAATTTCTCACCAACCTTGACAGGCCAAATGAAGTGGAATGCGTCATACAACGGTGGACGAATCAGATCATTCATCGCTGCATCGACTATAACGAATTTTTTTCTCCCTCCGGTTTTCAGATACAAGACCTGCGTTGCTAAAATTGCCGCGTTGGCCGCGATACTTGCTCCCGGTTCAAGAATTAGCTTGAGATTCTTTCCCCTTAATAATGGCACGATGGCAGCAGCGTAATCAGCGGCCGTCGGTGCGGTGCCGGTTATGTAATCAGCCCCGTACCCACCGCCGATGTCCACTGCTTCTATCGTGAACCCATCGCCGCGCAGTTGTTCAATCAGAACCAATATTTTTTCTATCGCCTCAACATAGGGTTCAACCGTATGTCCCGCCGAGCCTAAATGTACATGAATTGCACAAAGTTTCACTGAACTTTCTCTGCCATAATCGGCAAAGACCCTTCGTGCCCGCTCGATGTCTACCCCGAACTTGGTTTCCTTCTTGCCTGTGGTGGTATACGTGTGCGTTCTTGGGTCGACATCAGGGTTGACGCGCAAAGCAGCTTTTGGTTGTTTATTCGCTGCTCTGCGATGTCGCTTTGTCAGCCGAATCAGGTTATCCAGTTCGGCTTCTGATTCGATGTTGAAATAGCCGATGTCGGCATTTAACGCTTCGAAGATTTCAGCGTCGGTTTTTCCGACCCCGGCGTAAACGATTTTCGACGGATTGC
Source organism: uncultured Pirellulales bacterium (assembly GCA_964348055.1). Classification (GTDB taxonomy): domain Bacteria; phylum Planctomycetota; class Phycisphaerae; order Sedimentisphaerales; family Anaerobacaceae; genus JAUXAL01. Next base: position 5,158 of record CAYGBH010000198.1, on the reverse strand, counting down.
CCCCGGCTTGTAGAACACGATACAACTCGCCGCCGCTGACAATATCGAATCCACTGCCTCGGCCAGCCATAAATTTGAGGATATTTATATTGCCGCAGGCCTTGATGGAATAGCAAATCGTAGTGTCAAGCTCACTGTAGGCCTCTTGAATCTTATGCAGATGCTCCTCGAAGGTAGCTTTGCTATAGATGTAAACCGGCGTGCCGACCTCGGCGGCGACCTTTTCAACATCAACATCTTCAGCAAAAAGCTCGTTATTTTTGTAGATAAAATAATCCATATAGGTATTTTCTTTCAGATAATCCCATAGAAATTACTCCAGCATCGACGAATAGTATAAGCAATCAAACACAAGTTGCAAGAAAGTAGTCAGCCCGATAGCTCAAGATAACCGTATTATCAAGGCCCATTGTGAGGCAATTTACTCAGGGTCCCGGATATAAATGAAAAATGGAAGGCTCTGTCGTTTTGAGAGAACCTTCCATTTTCGCATAACTTGCCGCAGTATCGATTTTTTTCGTTGCGGCCAGCAGCCCACCAAAATCCTACAACGGCAAAGAGAGGCGGGCTTTTGCTTAAATTGTCACGCTATCTTTTTCTTTTCCTCTTAGCTTTCTTCTTAGCTTTCTTCTTAGCTTTTTTCTTTGTTGCTTTTTTCTTCTTTCTCTTCTTTGCCATAGTTTGTCACCTCCTTTTGGCTAACAAAACTCCTTTTAAGTTCAAGTTAACATCCTAACGTTAAATTTAATTTACATTAAAGAACTCTGTCAAACAAATTATAAAAAAAATAAAAATTTTTTCTATTTTTTTTATCGTCCAAACATTTAATAATACTTGATAAAAATTTTTTGTTGTCGGTATTTTACATAACTTCACATATTGTTTATCATACTCTTTAATAAAACGATATAACTTCTTTTATTGTAACTGAAGTTCTCACTGAAACTGAAAAACTACTTTGTTATAGATACACTTGTTGGAATTGATTTATTTGACTTGTAGGTTGATTTCATTGTTTTTGACTGCAAGAAAAGGGATTTCTTTTTTGTCACCTTACATGTTTTCAAACGACGGTGAAGCTTTAAGAGTTGACTTAAAGCAAAATTATGATTTGAAAGTTTTATTGTTTGTTAATGACTTTTATTGGTCGAAGTTTTTAATTTCGTCCGTGATATTTTTTTTCAATAACACACAGTTTAGTTGTTAGTTTTTCATGGCGAAAAGAAAAATAGCTTTGTTTGGCGGCACATTCGATCCGATTCATCTTGGGCATACCATCGTTGCCGCCAATGCGGTCGAATACATTGGCGCCGAGAAAATCATTTTCATTCCTGCAAAGCGCTCTCCGCTCAAGAGTTTCCTGCCCAAAGCGGATGACGATGCTCGGTTCGAAATGATAGCTCTTGCAATCGCCGGGGAAAAGAGTTTCGAGGCAAGTGACTGCGAACTGAAAAAGCCGGCGCCGAGCTATACTTTGGAGACTGTAAGACAATTTCAGGCCGACTACGGCAGCGAAACTACTATCTATTGGCTGGTAGGTGCTGATAGTATCGATGATTTAGTGCATTGGTACGGAATTGTCGAGTTAATTGATGCCTGTATTCTAACCACGATGTATAGAGCCGGCTGCGATCCCCCGGATTTTGCCGGATTTGAAGCCCTTTGGGGCCGTCAGCGGGTCGAAAAGCTACAGCGAAACATTATTCAGACGCCTCTGATTGATATAAGCAGCACGGAAATACGAAACAGGTTAGCTACCGGACGGGATGTAACAGATATGCTTACGCCTGCTGTTGCTGACTATATCCGCAAACATGGCCTCTACCAATCCAAAGCCGATAGCCATTAGCACACACATTGTCACAAGACATTATTTTTCTTCGACCGACTTCAGCAGCCAATCATACCAGTCTGCCATACCGTCACCGGTTTTGGCTGATATTGGAAAAATGTCAATGCCCTTATTTAGTTTCCGGGCATCAACTTTCACCCGTTCGATATCAAAATCGACCTGTGTACCCACACCCAGTAAATCAATTTTGTTTATGAGCAGCACCTTCGACTTTGCAAAAATAGCAGGATATTTGGCCGGCTTGTCATCACCCTCCGCAACAGAAAGGACAACTACCTTACCATCTTCACCCAACTCAAAAGCCGATGGACAAACAAGATTGCCTACGTTCTCGATAAAAATCAAATTCAAATCTGCGACAGGAAGCTCTTTTAATGCGGCGCTTATCTGGGCCGCTGATAAATGGCACGCACCGTTGGTGTTTATCTGAACCACCGGCGCTTCGGTTGCTCTAATTTTCTCAGCGTCTATGTCGGTCTGAATATCGCCCTCAATAACACCGATTTTGATTTTGTCCTTCAATTCGCTTATCGTCCTGGTCAAAATTGTAGTCTTGCCCGAGCCGGGAGACGAAATCATATTCAGGCACAATTTCTTTTGCTCAGCTAAAAACAGCGTGTTTTCAAAGGCATACTTTTCGTTCTCGCTGAGAATTTTCTTACCAACATTAATTTTTTTCATATGCTAATCCGTTTGAAGTTCTATCTCTTCCAGTATCAAAGGCCCATCAGGCAGCAACTCAAAATCGTCACTGCCGCACTTCGGACATCCCGGATGCGAAAGCGGGTTTTCAAGCTCAACCTCAAAACTTTGGTCACACTTTTTACACCTTCCCCGTATCGGCTTATGCTCTATATCTAATTTCACGCCTTCGCAGGGCGTACCTTTGGCAATAGCTTCGAAGGCAAAACAAAGCGCTTCGTCATTGATAGCCCAAAGTTTTCCACAGCTAATCTTCGCACCGATGGGCTTTGCATTGTGCTTTGCAGCTTCGTCTGATATCGCCGCCAACAGACTCTGTGCCACCATTGTCTCATGCATCAACATATCCTCGGCAGTTCTCGCCCATACGGCATCTGCACAATCCGCTTGCCACCGATTTTGGTTATCATTTCCACGACAGGCACATCACTGGTTCTAACGACTTCACCGATTATGCTCGCATTTTCGCCCAGCGGATGATTTTTGCAGATGTTCAGACAATCATCGGCTGATTCCGTCGAGACAGTCGCGACGAATTTGCCTTCATTTGCGATTGTAAGCACGTCGAAACCAAGCATATCAGCTGCCGCCTGCACCGCCGGCTTGACCGGTATATCAGCCTCACGAATTTCGATACTCAGTCCGCTGCCCCTCGAGATTTCGTTAAGTGTTGCAGCTAATCCGCCGCGTGTTGGGTCCCGCATATACTTTATACCGCCGGTGTTCTCCAGCAATTCGCAGGTCAATCCTGCCAGGCCTGCACAATCGCTTTGCATCTGCGATTGAAATTTGATGCCTTCCCGCTGCGAGATAACGGTCAAGCCATGGTCGCCTATCGTGCCGTTGATAACGATTTTATCCCCGACTGCAATCTTCTCGAAGCCCAAATCCACGCCGGCTAATTTTACCCCGATGCCTGCTGTGTTTATGAAAATTTTATCGGCTGCCCCGGCTTCAACGGTCTTCGTGTCACCGGTAACAATATCGACTTTGTTTTGGCGGGCTGCTTCGCTTATACTGGTTAAAATCTTTTCGAGCAATTCAAACTCGAAACCATCTTCGATTATCAACGATAGCGCCAAAGCAACAGGCGCCGAGCCCGCAACAGCTAAGTCATTCACCGTTCCGCAGACTGCAAGTTTTCCAATGTCACCGCCGTTAAAAAACAACGGCTTTACAACGTAGCTGTCCGTTGTAAAACACAGCGATTTCGAAGCAACATTTAGCGCTGCCGAATCACCCAGCTCCGCGAGAGCGTCGTTATTGAAGCTTGGCAGAATAACGTGGCGGATTAATTCATCCATCAGTTGTCCGCCACCGCCGTGCGCAAGTAAGATTCTATCATGTCTGTTTGTTTTCATTACTTCTCAGCCCTAGTCCCCTGATCACCCGATCCCCTCCTTGCCCCTCCATACTTAAACCACGCTGCACAGGCTCCTTCGGAGCTTACCATACAAGGCCCAACCGGTTCCTGCGGCGTACAGTCCTGGCCAAACAATCCACATTCCGGCGGCTCTATCAATCCGCACACCACTTCGCCACACCGACAGCCACCCGTATCTTCGCCCTGTGTTTGGGTTATGTTAAATCGCCCAAGAGCGTCGAATCGGCTGTATTTATCTTTCAGTTTAAGTGTGCTTTTTTCTATCTTTCCCAGTCCTCGCCAGTAGCCGTCTGCTGGTTCGAAACACTCATCGATGATCTTTTGCGCAGCAGTGTTACCCTCCCTGGTAACTACCGCAGCATATACCGATTTTAGTTCCGCCTTGCCGGCTGCCAATTGCCTGCAGATTTCGGCAAGCCCTTCGATTATCTGCATCGGTTCAAAGCCGGCCACCACGCAAGGCCGGCCAAAATCTTCCACAATCTCTTCAAAAGCGCCGTAGCCGATTATCACGCTGACATGCCCCGGACATAGAAAAGCATCTATATTATGATTCTTCTCGCTCACCAATGCCCGCATCGCAGGTACAACCAGTTTGTGCCCACTCAAAATGCAAAAATTTTCGATTGATTCGGCAGCCGCTTCTTTTACCACAACGGCCGTAGCCGGCGTGGTGGTTTCAAAGCCCACCGCGACAAACACAACCGTTTTTTCGGTGTTGTCCTTTGCTAATTGCAGCGCATCTTCGCTGCTCAGGACCACCTTGACGTTGGCCTTTGCCTGCTTTGTTTCAAGCGAACCGGTTTTGCCGGGAACTCGAATCATATCACCGTAGGTGGCGATTAAACAATCTTCGCGGTCTGCCAACTTTAAAACAGTATCGATATAGCCTTGGTCAGTAACGCAGACCGGACAGCCCGGCCCGGATAAAAGTTTCAAGTTTTTGGGAAGAATCGACCTTATGCCGTTGCGAAAAATGGCAACCGTGTGAGTGCCGCAAACCTCCATTATATTGATTTGCCGTCCTAAGGCCTTGCAGGCGGCATCACAAAGTTTCTGTGCTTTTTGAATTCTATCAAGCATACTTTTCATATCTCATATCTCGTGAAGCGTATCTCGCATTTGCTTCACGTCTCGTTATCCTGAAACTTTGTTTGGCGTACGCTCAAAGTCGGCAATTTCTGCGAGAAGCTGCCAGGTCTCTTTTGCCTCTTCTTCAT